>JAFUPS010000041.1 GCA_017481085.1 Clostridia bacterium
CATCCTCCAGGTCAAGGTGGCCGCCGGCCAGGCGGTAAAGGAGGGCGAAGTTCTGGTCGTCCTGGAGGCTATGAAGATGGAAAACGAGATCATGGCCCCCAGCGACGGTACGGTCGCATCGGTCATGGTCAAGAAAGGCGATAGCGTAGAGAACGGCACGCCGCTGGTCGCGCTGCAGTAATTCATCGATCATAAGAAAGGACGGGATTTACCGTGGCAAAAGTCGGAATTACCGAAACTGTATTGCGTGACGCGCACCAGTCGCTGATCGCCACCCGTATGACCACCGAAGAAATGCTGCCGATGCTTGAAATGCTCGATGCGGTCGGTTTTCGCTCATTAGAGTGTTGGGGCGGCGCAACGTTTGACTCCTGCCTGCGTTTTCTGGGCGAGGATCCGTGGAAGCGCCTGCGCACGCTGAAGGAGCATATGCCCAACACACCGTTACAGATGCTGTTCCGTGGGCAGAATATGCTTGGTTATCGCCATTATGCAGACGATGTGGTAGAGTACTTCGTGCAGAAATCCGTAGCAAACGGCATTGATGTTATTCGCATTTTCGATGCGCTTAATGATATTCGCAATCTGGAAACCTCTATTAACGCCGCCAAAAAAGAAAAAGGCGCTCACGTACAGGTCGCGATGTCCTATACCACCAGCCCGGTGCATAATATCGAGAGCTTTGTAGCGTATGCCAAACAGATTGAAGCAGTAGGCGCAGATTCCATTTGCGTAAAGGACATGGCCGGTCTGCTGACGCCGTACGTGACCTATGATCTGGTCAAAGCGCTAAAGGAAAACGTCAAGCTGCCGATTCAGGTGCACTCGCACGCCACCGCCGGCATTGCCGATATGGTGCTGATGAAGGCTATCGAAGCCGGTGCAGACGTGATCGACACCGCTATCTCGCCGCTGTCCGGCGGTACCTCGCATCCGGCGACCGAAGCGATGGTCGCTGCACTGCAAGGAACGGAGTATGACACCGGCTTGGATCTTCTCAAACTGACTGAAATTGCGAAGTATGCAGCCAACCTTCGCCACAAATATCTCGACAGCGGTCTGCTCAACCCGAAGATGCTAGAAGTCGATGTGAACGCGTTGATCTATCAGGTCCCGGGCGGCATGCTTTCCAAACTTGTCAGCCAGCTCAAGCAGGCCGGCCGCGAGGATCAGTTGGAGGCCGTGCTGGAGGAGGTTCCGCGTGTTCGTAAGGATGCCGGTTATCCGCCGCTGGTTACGCCGTCGTCGCAGATCGTCGGCACGCAGGCCGTGTTTAACGTCATCAACGGCGAACGCTATAAGATGGTCACCAAGGAATTTAAGGGCCTTATCCGTGGCGAGTACGGAGCCACGCCGGTGCCGATCGACCCGGAATTCCGCAAGAAGATCATCGGAGATGAGAAACCTATTGAATGCCGTCCGGCCGACCTGCTGGAGCCGGAGTTGGATAAACTTCGCTCTGAAATAAGTGAGTGGTACATGCAGGAAGAGGATGTTCTGTCGTACGCTCAGTTTGGGCAGGTTGCCGTGAAATTCTTTGAAAAGCGCCGCAATGAGACATATGGTCTGGACGGTGCACACATGAACGTCGAGCAAGGCGTTCACCCCGTATAAATCAATCAACAAGCAACAAAGGAGGCTTGCCGCATGATTAGAAGTATGACCGGCTTTGGCCGGCACCAGGCTGTGGTCAACGGTTTGGAGATTCAGGTGGAGATCCGCTCGGTCAACCACCGGTATTTTGAATTCTCCGCGCGTGTGCCACATGCATACGGATATCTTGACGGCAAGCTGAAATCCTTTTTGCAAAGCAAGGTTGCTCGCGGTAAAGTGGACGTCAGCGTGTGGATCACCGCTACCGATACCGAGGGCTGCGAGGTAACCGTTAACCGCTCGTTGGCGCTGGCATATTATAAGGCGTTGTCCGATGTGCGCGATATCATTCAGGATCACGATGAGAGTTTCCGCAACGATATTTCGGTTTTATCGGTTGCTAAAATGCCCGACGTTATGACGGTGCATGCCGCTCAGCTGGACGAAGAAACCGTATGGGGTAGCGTACGCGAAGTGGCCGAGGTTGCGGTCGAACGTTTCCTGGCTATGCGAGAGGATGAAGGTGCGCGTCTGCGCGAGGATGTTCTTGCCCGCGGCCAGACGATTTTGGAATACGTGGCGTTTGTGGAAGAACGCGCACCGCAAACTGTCAAGGAGCGCATGGAGAAGATCGAAACGCGCATGCGCGAGCTGCTGGACGGTGCAGCGGTGGATGAATCCCGCTTGCTGACCGAAGCCGGATTACTGGCAGACCGCTTAGCTGTGGATGAAGAGACCGTTCGTTTACGTAGCCACATCGCACAGTTGGAGCATATGATGAACGCCGATGAAGCCGTCGGCCGCAAGCTGGATTTTCTGGTGCAGGAGATCAACCGCGAGACCAATACCATCGCCTCCAAATCACAAGATGTGGAACTGGCGCGCACAGCGGTCAACATGAAATCTGAAATCGAAAAGATTCGTGAGCAGATTCAGAATATCGAGTAAGTGAGGCCGGGATATGAAGCTGATCAATATTGGTTTTGGCAACATGGTGTCGGATGCCCGATTAGTGGCTGTAGTCAGCCCGGAATCTGCCCCCATTAAACGTATTATCCAGGATGCTAAGGAGCGTGGCACGCTGATCGACGCTACGTACGGCCGTCGCACGCGTGCGGTGCTGATGATGGACAGTGACCACGTGATTCTGTCTGCGTTACAGCCGGAAACGGTTGCCAACCGCATAAGCGATGAAAATGTCCCCGATACGGAAGAGGATGACGACCGATGAGTAGACGTGGATTATTGATCGTACTTTCCGGTCCGTCCGGCTGTGGAAAAGGAACGGTCGTCGGTAAACTGTTGACAGCACGCAACGATGTGTGCGTTTCCGTTTCCTGCACCACGCGTGCACCGCGCGAAGGCGAGCGCGAGGGCGTGCATTACTTTTACAAGTCCCGTGAGCAATTCGCCGACATGATCCGTGACAATGCGTTTTTGGAATATGCGGAGTACTCCGGCAATTATTATGGCACGCCTAAAGCATGGGTAGAAGAACGGCTTGCTGATGGTATGCACGTGATCCTGGAGATCGATGTGCAAGGCGGTCAAAATATCATGCGATTGTGCCCGGATGCTGTATCCGTCTTTCTGCTACCGCCCTCGGTTGATGTGCTGAAAGCGCGTCTGGTAGGACGTTGCACTGAGTCTACCGAAGTGGTACAACAGCGGATGGATGCCGCTGTTTGGGAGCTTTCCCAAGCAGACACGTATCATTACCAAGTAATTAACGACGATCTGGAAACCACGGTCGCCGAAATCAACGCGATCATTGATCGCGAGCAAATTTATTGAGGAGGAACAACACTATGTTAAACCCGATGGACATTGAACAGTTGAAAGGCAATAAGAGCCGCTATGCGGTCGTGATCGGCGTGGCGAAGCGTGCGCGCACCATCACCGATAAGGCGAACGAGGAAGGCACCATTCTGATCGAAAAGCCGGTCAGCTTGGCGATTTCCGATTTGATGGATGGCGATTATAAGATCATGATGCCGGAGAAGACCGGTGTGGAAGCGGACACGCGCTCCGCCGGTGTCGTTGGCGAAGAATAAGCAATTTCTATTTTTCGGTGTGAGGTGAGAGTCCGTTGTATCTGCCGCTGATTGTGAAAGTCGCCGTAGAGCAGGCGGAGTTTCACTATGACAAGCAATACAGCTATTCGTGGCCGGAGCACTTTGGTGAACCGGTACGCGGTTTGCGCGTTTTGGTGCCGTTTGGTGGCGGAAACCGCAAGCGACAAGCGGTGGTATTAGAAGTCTGCGCCAATTCGGAATATGAAAAATTGAAGCCGATATACGAACGGTTGGACGAAACGCCGCTGTATACAGAAGAACTGTTGGATCTGGCGATCTGGATGAAGGAGCGCTGTTTCTGTACGGTTTATGATGCATTGCGTGCCATGATTCCACCGGGATTGTATATGCAAATTAAGCCGTCATATCAAATGGCGGCTTCTTTCCTTAGTAAGGGGCTGTCCAACGACGAGCAAGCAATCGTCGACGAAGTGAAGCTGCACCCGGATGGCATCGAACTGGAACAGCTACAAAAGCTGTTGGGACGCGATTTGGTTGAGGTTTCCCGGCTGGATGAGATGGTCAAGAAAGGCATTCTTGTGCGCGCGGAGGAAGTCGATCAAAGAGCCGGCTCAGTGACCGTGCGCATGGTACGTTCCCGGTATACGCCGGAAGAACTGGCGGCACATCCGGATGCCGAAGCGCTGACTACCAAGCAGAAAAAGGTGCTCGCCGTGTTACAAGAATGCGGCAGCGCAACGATGAAGGAGCTCTGCCTATACGCTTCCGTCACCAACGCCGTGGTGCAGAACCTAAACAAAAAAGGCCTTGTTGAGATCTACGAGTGTGAAGTTTTGCGTTCTCCAACCGATATACAGGATATAGAGTCGGTTGCCGCGCCGGTGCTAAACGAGGAACAGCAACAGGCATTTGAGCAGTTACGTTCCCAAATGCTTGGCGGAAAAGCCACAGCCGCGTTGCTTTACGGTGTGACGGGTAGCGGTAAAACGCAGGTGTATATGCAACTGATCGAAGAAGCGCTCGCCAATGGCCGTCAGGCACTGGTACTGGTGCCGGAGATCTCGCTTACGCCGCAAACTGTTCGCCTGTTTGTCGGTCGTTTTGGCAAACGCGTCGCCGTACTTCATAGCGGCCTTTCGGTCGGCGAACGGATGGACGAATGGAAGCGCATCCGCACCGGTAAAGCGGACGTAGTCGTTGGCACGCGGTCGGCGGTGTTTGCACCACTGGAGAGATTGGGCTTGCTGGTCATAGATGAGGAACAGGAGCATACCTATAAATCGGAAAGCTCACCGCGGTTTCATGCGCGCGAGGTTGCCAAATTTCGCTGTGCCAAGCAAAACGCTTTGCTGTTGATGGCGTCGGCTACGCCGTCAATGGAGACATACCACATGGCGCTGAGCGGCAAGTATACCTTGTGCAAGCTCTCATCCCGATTTGGTAAAGCGCAACTGCCGGATGTGACGATTGTAGATATGCGCATAGATTCGGATGGCCGTTCCAGTATTAGTCACACACTACGGCAGGCGATGCAGGACTGCTTGGACGCCGGTCAGCAGGTTATTCTACTGCTTAACCGACGCGGCTATAATACGTTCCTTTCTTGCCACGGATGCGGCAGCGTACTAATGTGCCCATCCTGTAGCATTTCGTTAACCTATCATAGAGCGAGCGAACAGTTGGTATGTCACTATTGCGGCCACAGTATCACGCCGCCGCGCGTCTGTCCGACCTGCGGCGAGAAAAAGATCCGCTATTCCGGAATAGGAACACAAAAGGTCCAACAGGAGCTGGAAGAGCTGTTCCCGGAGCATCGCATTTTGCGTATGGATGCGGATACTACCGTGTCCCGGTTTGCTTACGCTGAGAAGTTCAAGGCGTTTACTGAAGGGGAGTACGGCATCATGATCGGCACCCAAATGGTTGCCAAAGGCTTGGATTTCCCGAAGGTGGGGCTTGTGGGTGTGCTAACCGCCGATCAAGCACTTTATAGCGATGACTTCCGCGCCTACGAGACATCCTTTTCGTTGCTGACGCAGGTGATCGGTCGAGCCGGTCGTCGTGACCAGCCCAGCCGCGCGATCATTCAGACGTTCACACCGGATAACCCGGTCATTACGTTAT
This sequence comes from Clostridia bacterium, assembly GCA_017481085.1. Classification (GTDB taxonomy): domain Bacteria; phylum Bacillota; class Clostridia; order Oscillospirales; family Acutalibacteraceae; genus RGIG426. The sequence continues at coordinate 5,754 of JAFUPS010000041.1, forward strand.
CGGCCGAGCAGGATTTTGACGGTTTTTATCAAAGCGAGATCGCCGCACGCAAGATGATGCATTATCCACCGTATTCCAGCCTGTATCAGTTTGGATTTACCGGCAAGGATGAGCAGGAAGTCCGGCAAACAGCGCTGGCATTTCTGGCGGCGCTGCGTCAGCGCGTAACCGGCACCGGCATTCCGATGATTGCGTTAGATATTGCGCCGGCCATGGTAGCGCGCATTTCCGGGAAATACCGCTACAAACTATTGATTAAAACCCATAACACGACAGCCACCCGACAGTTGGTGGCAGAGCTGCTTGGCCAATTTGGGCGAAGCAGACAATATAAGAACGTATCCATTTTCGCCGATATCGATCCGGCGGTGATGATGTAAGGAGGAAACGATATGGCGATTCGCACGATTTTAAACGAGAAGGAAGAGGTGCTGCACAAGGTGTGCCGCCCGGTTACCGAATTCAACGAGCGCTTGTGGTCACAGCTTGACGACATGGCCGAGACGTTAGAGGAATCGACCGGTGTTGGCTTGGCCGCACCGCAGGTGGGCATTCTGCGCCGTTTCTTTATTATGGATGTGGGGGACGGATTGGTCGAAGCGATCAACCCCATCATCATCGCCAAAAAAGGCTCGCAGAACGGCCAGGAAGGGTGCCTTTCCAGCCCCGGCAAATGGGGAATGGTCGAGCGACCGATGAAGGTCATCATGAAAGCGCAAGATCGCTATGGCAAGGAGTTTACCTTGTCAGCAAAAGAGCTGGCGGCGCGTTGCATTTGTCATGAAACCGACCATCTGGATGGCATTCTGTTCACCGAAAGAGCATCGGAAATGCTGACAGGTGCCGAGTAATTCAGCATTAAAAGGAGCCGAGATATGCGGATAATCTTTATGGGAACGCCGGATTTCGCTGTGCCGTCACTGCGGCGTTTGGTTGCGGATGGACACGAGGTCGTACTGGTCGTATCTCAGCCGGATAAACCGGTTGGACGCAAGCAGATACTGATGCCTACCGCTGTAAAGGCGGAAGCACTTACGCTTGGGCTAGAGGTTTTTCAGCCGCCGATTCTCAAAACGGATGAAGTTTATGAGAAATTAGCAAGCCATCAACCGGATTTGATGGTGGTGGCGGCCTATGGTCGCATTCTTTCTCAACGGCTATTGGATCTGCCGACATACGGTTGTATCAACGTACACGGTTCGCTGTTGCCAAAATACCGCGGCGCAGCGCCGATTCAATGGGCGGTGCTGAACGGAGAATGCAAAACCGGCGTGACCACTATGCAAATGAGCGCCGGTCTGGATACCGGCGATATTCTGCAGGTGCTGGAGCGCGATATTCCGACGGACATGACTGCCGGCGAGTTGTTTGACCTTCTGGCCGAGGACGGCGCAGAGGTGTTGTCTACAACGATTCGCGCGCTGGAAAACGGCACACTGACGCGCACACCGCAAACCGAGGCAGACGCTTGCTATGCGCCGATGCTGGACAAGAGCTATTCACCGATGGATTGGTCGAAATCGGCGCAAGAACTGCACGATCAGGTGCGCGGCCTGAATCCGTGGCCGGTAGCCACCTGTCGATGGACCGGCAGCGGTATGAAGGTATGGAAAACCACCGTCTCACCGTTGTCTGTTGAAGCTGTTGCCGGCACGGTCGTATCGCTTTCTCCGCTACAAATAGCGTGCGGCAACGGAACGGTGCTGCAGCTTGACGAGGTGCAGGGCGAGGGTGGCAAGCGCATGGCGGCGGCGGATTTCATTCGCGGTCATGCCGTGCCTATTGGAACGGTACTGGAATAATTTCGAGGAAAGCGAGGGGAGATCAACATGGCAGAAAATGCACGCATTATGGCTGTAAAGCTGTTGCAGAAACTTCATCTATCGAATGGCTATTCGCACATTCTGCTCGACAACGCACTTAGCGGTTCTGCTATGGATGATGCCGAACGCGCCTTGCTTTCCCATTTAGTATATGGCGTTGAAGAACGCCGATTGACCCTTGATTATTTGCTAACTGCTTGCACAGACCGTGCATTGTCTCGTCTGCACCCCTGCGTGCTGGAAATCTTACGTGTCGGCGCTTACCAATTACTGTTTATGGACCGCATTCCGTCGTCTGCTGCTGTTAATGAAGCAGTCAAGACGACCCGTGCTCTTAAACAAGGACAAGCTTCCGGCTTTGTCAACGGCGTTTTGCGCAACCTGGACCGCCGCAAACACGAGTTGCTAGAGAATTTAGGTGAGGATGATGCCGGTCTCGCTATCCGCTATTCTTGTCCAACCGAGTTGATTGCGCTGTGGCGCGAAGCATACGGCGAAGAGCGGTTGCACGCTCTGTTAGATAGCATAAACGGTGCGCCGCCTACAGCACTGCGACTGAATACGCTGTGCACGACTCCCGAAAAATGGGCTGATTTCGCCTTGAAAAACGATATTGCCTATACGGTGTATCCGGGTTTGTCGGCAAGCGTGTGCATTGAAGATGGTATCAGCCGTAAAAAACTTGCAAAATTCGGCAATAAATGTTATTATTATCAAGATATAGCGTCACAGCTTTGTGTAAAGGCGCTGTCTCCGCAAAAGGGAGAAAATCTTGCTGATGTTTGTGCAGCTCCAGGCGGCAAGAGCATGACAGCCGCACAAGAGATGAACGATTGCGGCCGCATTCTTTGCGGCGACATTCATGGCGAGAAATGCGATACGATTACTAAACGTGCCGCAGAATATGGCTTTCACATCATCCAAGCGGCCGCACGCGATGCCTCAAAGCCGTGCCCCAAACCGTTACAGGGCGTGTTTGACCGCGTGATCTGCGACGTTCCTTGCTCTGGACTTGGCGTTATTCGACGCAAACCCGAAATTCGGTACAAGCCGCTTGCGGATACTAAAGATCTGCCAGAGCTACAATATCGCATTTTGGAAGAGGCGGCCAAAATGGTGCGGTCGGGTGGCGTTCTGCAATACTCCACCTGCACCTTACGCCCTGCCGAAAACGAAGAGGTGACCGACCGCTTTTTGCGAGAGCATCCGGAGTTTTCGCCGCGCGTTCTGCCGCTGGAGGATGCGTTTGCCGCCCTCGCACAGCAGCCGAACTGGCGTATTACGCTGTTTCCGTCTGTACACGGAACGGACGGTTTCTTTATTGCCGGGTTTAAACGCCGGGAGGAACAGGCATGAGTATTGATATCAAATCCCTGCGTGACAGTGAGATTACCGAATTGCTCAAAAGCTGGAACGTTCCCGCGTTTCGTGCCAAGCAAATCCGCAATTGGCTGGATAATGGTGTGGCATCTTTTGATGAAATGAGCAATCTGCCGGCAGCACTACGTGAACAACTAAAGGAGCATTGTCGTATCCCGTCGGTCAAAATCGTTCGACGCTTGGTATCAGCCATCGATGAAACGACCAAATATCTCTTTGAGCTAGAAGACGGGCACACCGTGGAATCCGTGCTGATGAAATATAAACACGGTTGGTCGCAATGCTTGTCCACCCAGGTCGGATGCCGTATGGGCTGTAGCTTTTGTGCGACCGGCATCGACGGCTTGGCTCGCAACTTACTGCCGGCTGAAATGATTGCGCAAATAGAAGCGGCGCAGAAAGATCGGGGCATCCGTGTGTCATCCGTGGTGCTGATGGGCATGGGCGAACCGCTGGATAATTATGAGAACGTTCTTCGTTTTTTAGAAATGCTGGAAACGGAAGGCGGCGTGCATATCGGAATGCGCCACGTCTCTCTTTCAACCTGCGGCTTGGTAGACCGCATCTACGACCTGATGAACGAGGATCTGCAGATCACGCTTTCTATTTCGCTGCATGCGCCCAATAATGAGTTGCGGCGCAAAATGATGCCGGTAGCACGGCGGTGGACGGTTGAAGAGCTGCTGGCCGCCTGCAAGGCGTACACCGATCGCACCGGCCGCCGTATCTCGTACGAATACGCGATGATCGACGGCGTGAACGACAGCGATGCCTGTGCGCACGAATTGGTGCGCAAACTAAAAGGAACGCTGTGCCACATTAATCTAATTCCGGCCAATTCGGTTGCCGGTAAAGATCAAAAACGCAGCAGTAAAACGCGACTCAAAGCGTTTACGGATATTTTAACCGCCGGCGGTTTAAACGCAACCGTCCGGCGAACACTCGGCTCTGATATCAATGCCAGTTGCGGCCAGTTACGCCGCAATCAGGAGACAGGGGCCGAACAGATTTTGCCCGGTTGAAAGGAGGGATTCCCATGCAAGTCTACGGAAGAAGCGACAGAGGACGTGTTCGCCAAAACAACCAGGATGCCTTTATGTGCGGAACGTTGGCCGAAAACGTGCTGTTCTCGGTCGTTTGTGACGGCATGGGCGGTGCGAATGGTGGTAACATTGCCAGCGCGCTGGCTGTCAAGGTAATTGCCGCTCGTATTGTAGAATGCTATCGAGAAAACATGAGTCCGGAATCGATTCATTTCATGCTGGAAAGCGCGATCGCCGCCGCCAACATTGAGGTGTTCGACACCGCAACAGCCGATCCTTCTCTGCAAGGTATGGGCACCACGGTGGTAGCAACAGTGATTACCGGCCAACAGGCAGTGGTAGCGCATATTGGCGACAGTCGCGCCTATCTGATTACAGAAGACGCCATAACACAGATCACCCGCGACCACTCGGTGGTACAGCAGATGATCGAGCGTGGCGAATTGACCAAGGAAGAAGCGCGCACCCACCCGAACAAGCATTTCATCACACGAGCGCTTGGCGTGGAAGAGAATGTCGAAAGCGAGATTGATATTCTCGATGTGCCGGAAAACGGTAAACTGCTGGTATGTACCGACGGCCTCTCCAACATGATCGAAGAAACGGAGATGGCCAACATTTTACAGACGATGACACCGGGCGATGCAGTGGAAAAGCTGGTCGTTGCCGCCAATATGGCCGGCGGTAGCGATAACATTACCGTCAGCGTGTTCGGTTGATAGAGAAGGGAGACTATTTCTATGGATAAGTACATCGGCAAGCGTCTGCAGGGACGTTACGAGATCGAAGAGCTGATCGGCGTTGGCGGCATGGCTTACGTCTACAAGGCTCATGATACGCTTGAGGATCGACCGGCAGCCGTTAAGATACTAAAGGATGAATTTCTTTCAAACGAGGAGTTCACGCGCCGTTTTAAAAACGAGTCCAAGGCGATCGCTATCATGTCGCACCCGAATATCGTGCGTGTTTATGACGTGAGCTTCGAGGAACGCCTGCAGTATATCGTCATGGAATACATCGACGGTATTACGCTGAAGGAGTATATCGACCAGCAACGCGCATCCTGGAAGGAGGCTGTGCACTTCACTGTACAGATTCTGCGCGCTCTGCAGCATGCACACGACAAAGGTATCGTTCACCGTGATATCAAGCCGCAGAACATCATGCTGTTAGCAGACGGCACGATCAAGGTAACCGACTTCGGCATTGCGCATTTTTCACACACCACCATGCGCACCGGTTTGGGCGACCGCGCCATTGGCTCGGTGCATTATATCAGTCCGGAACAAGCGCGCGGCGGTTTGATCGACGAGAAAGCCGATCTGTATTCGGTGGGCATCATGATGTACGAGATGCTGACCGGCAAATTACCTTTTGAGGCGGATAATGCGGTATCGGTAGCGATTATGCAGCTGCAGAGTCAGCCGAAGAAGCCGACCGATATCAACCCCGATATCCCCGAAGGCCTTGAAGAGATAACACTCAAGGCTATGCAAAAGGATCCGGAACGGCGGTATCAGTCGGCCGCGGAAATGCTGAAGGATATCAACGATTTCAAGCAGAATCCCGGCATTCGCTTTGAGTACAAATATTTTGTGGACGAGACTCCCACCAAATATGTTGATGCGATCACCACCATCCGCGCCGAAAATAAAGAAGCCGAAGCGCAGGAACGCAAATCGCTGCCGATCATTCCGATCCTCACCGCTGTGGCAATTGCACTGGTTATCGTGGCGGTTGCAGTGTTTGGCGTTATTGCCTTCCAGCAGGGCTGGTTTGGTTCACAACAAAAGCAAGACGGTATCGAAATCGTTGTGCCGGATTTCGTGGGGCAAATGTATTCGGATGATTGGGATAAGCTGACACCGTTTGCCGGTTACGTCAAACTGGAATACAAGCACGACAGTAAGCCTGCCGGTACCGTTATCAAGCAGAATTATCAGGAAGGTAAAACGATCCAGCTAAACGATGCGAACGTTCTTGTGCTGACCATCAGCAAAGGCTTAGAGGAGATAACCGTTCCGGCTTATACCGCCGGCATGACCTCAAAAGCGCAGTATGAATCACTGCTGAAAAACGCCGGCCTTACACCGGAGTTTAAGGATATCCCTGACGATACTGTAAAACCCGGTTTTGTGGTAAAGACCTTACCGGAAGCAGGGGAGATCACCTATGCCGATAAACCGGTCGTTGTGTATATCAGCACCGGCGAAAACCTGGACGAAGAAGTGCAGGTGCCAAACGTACTGTATGCTTCGCAGGCAGATGCGATCGCCTCGTTCGAGGAAGCCGGCTTCACGGTGGATACCGCCAATATCGAGATCGTCAATGGCCCGTATCAGGCCGCCGGTATCGTCGTTCAGCAGTTCCCGGAGGCAGGCGGTAAGGCCGCCCGGAAAACCGTTGTTAAACTGACCGTCAGCTCCGGCTATCAGGATGCGGTTATCAACATTCCGTTTACCGGTATCAGCACCGCTGTGGATGTACGCGTGTTTATCGACGGCGTACTGTCACAAAGTGCTACCGGCTTGCTGGCATCGACCATTCAAAGCCATCAGGTAACGCTGACAGAACAGCGCGACTCGTACACGGTGCAGATCCAACTGGCCGTCAGCGGCACCAATGACTTCAAAGACTATCAGAAATATACCGTCGACGGCAAGACCGGCGACGCCACCTTGACCGACAACGTTCCGTTTGATGATGGCGGTAGTGGCGAAGAAGATGACGACGTGCTTGGAGGAATACTGGATTGGATACAGTAACAGGGCGATTACTGTGCGGCATCGGCGGCTTTTACTACGTGGAGACCGCCGATGGTGAGTGGGAATGCAAAGCGCGCGGCATTTTTCGCCGTTCCGGGAAAACGCCGGTTGCCGGTGATCTGGTGAAGGTATCGCCTTTAGCAAACGGCAAAGGCGTACTGGAGGACATTCTGCCGCGCAAAAATTGCTTGATACGTCCGCCTGTGGCAAACCTGGATTACTTGGTGATAGTAGCATCCATCAAGCAACCGGAACCGCATTTGTTGGTGTTGGATAAGATGATTGCCATTGCCGAGCACAAAGAAATTGAGCCCATCATCGTGTTCAATAAGAGCGATCTGGCCGACACGTCAGCGCTTTGTGCATTGTATCGCAACGCCGGCTTTACCGTGCTGGCTGTTTCGGCAGAAACCGGCGATGGTATCGAGGCACTACGCGATAGGCTTACTGGCAAAATTGCGGCGTTTACCGGTAATTCCGGCGTAGGAAAATCCAGCATCCTCAACCGTTTGGATGAACGGCTTGGGCTGGAGACTGCCGAGATTAGCTCCGTGCTGGGGCGCGGAAAGCACACCACCCGATCTTCAACGCTGCATAAGCAACCGGGCGGCGGCTATTTTGTGGATACTCCGGGTTTTTCCTCGTTGGACATGGAACGTCTGGAGCCGATCCCCAAGGAAGATCTACCGTATTGCTTTAGAGAATTTGAGCCGCATATCGGCAATTGCCGGTTTGCTTCCTGCCGCCACATGAAAGAACCGGATTGTGCTGTACGCATTGCTGTGAAGGCGGGAAAGATCGCCGCTTCGCGCATCAGCTCCTATGACAGCATGATGGAGGAGGCACTGGCTCGACCTGATTGGGAGAAACGCCTATGAAACGTTTTGCTTTTCTACTGGTAGCCATATCCGTTTTGTTGACCGGATGTGTGATGATGCCGCCGATCAGCCCGGATATCCCGGACAGCAAATTTGCTCTCACGAACGATGTCTTTGATGCAGAGTTGGTGGATGTTCAGGTAAAAGGCGACTACATTAAGGTCGACAGTATCCAACCGGGGCTGGATACCTATTCGTTTACAACAGCGATCTACGATCTCAAAAGCGGTGAAAAGCTGGGGGTACGTACCTTCAGCGAAGACGCATGGGAAACTGGCCTCTACAACGACGGCTTCTATGCGATATCTCTGCAAAGCGCTACCGTTTGGTTATATGGATTTGACGGTAACGAACGCCAGAAGGTTACGGTATCGCCGCAACAAGGCTGGGCTTTTGCTGCCGTGGACGCCAGCGGCGAGCATCTCTTGTACGGCGATCTCAACGGCGGCATGCATTTCTATTCTTTGGCAAGCGACACACATACTGTTGCCGGTAAATTCAACGCATGGATGAACGTAATGGAGACCGACGATGCTTGTTTCTATCTTCACAGCCATCAAGAGGAACTGCTCAAAGTCGTTGTGGGTGAGGAGTATCCGACGGTCGTTTATGCCGACGATTCTCTTTCGATATTTACGCCGCATCGCGGTGTGAGCTCCAAAGATACGTCATTTTTCACCGTTTCGGCAGATAACCGGCCGCTGTATATTGAAAAGCAAACGGTGGACGAATGGGTGATCGCCGCAGGTGAAAACGAATTCGTCTCTCGCGTGTGCATCAACGAGGGCGACCTGCTTCGCTTTTACGACCTGCAAACAAAGAAAATACGGGAATACCTGTTTAAAGATATCGTTTGGCAGGTGATCTGCCGGGACGGCGATCAGGCTGACGTCGTACTTGTAAAAGATAGTGAAGGATGCTTTCGCGTGCGTTTTGCCAATACACCGCGCGCAGAACTCCGTTTCGATACCACCGATTCAGCAGCACCGAATAATGCAGAATCGTTTACGCCATCCGCCGGAGCTGTGATCATCGACGGTGTACCGGCGATTGCCCAGATGCCGACATATCCCACAGGATGCGAGTCGGTCAGCGCCGTTATGGCACTGCAGTATGCCGGTGAAAACATCACGGTAGATCGCTTCATCGATGAGTTTCTGCCAAAAAGCACAGATTTCTATTATGCAGACGGAAAACGCTATGGCCCTGATCCGTTTCAGGTGTTTATCGGTGATCCTCGCAGCTCCGCATCGTACGGTTGTATGGCACCGGTAATCGAAAAGGCGATCAACGCCTATTTTGGCGGAGAAGGCCGCGTTGAAAACACCACCGGCAAATCTCTTGTCGAGCTTTGTTCGACGTATATCGACCGGCAAATTCCGGTGATAGTATGGGCGAGTATTGATATGGTCGCCACTCATCCGGGTAATGTCTGGTATTTGCCGGATGGTACAAAATACGTATGGACCGCTAACGAGCATTGCTTGCTGTTGGTTGGGTATGACGAGCTATATTACTATTTTAACGATCCCTATAACGGTGCTTGTATAAAGTACAAAAAACATCTGTGCGAAAAGCCTTTCATCGAGTTGGGCTGTCAATCGCTGGTAATCGTATAGAGCAAAAAGCGCGTGTCAAACATGTGACACGCGCTTTTCTTATTACATTAATGGTGCAAATAAACGTAGCAATTGACCGGCAATGCGCGCAAAAACGTTGGTGCGGCATTCTTCGGCAGCCACCAAATGACAGCTCTCCAGCGTTTTGAGGAAATCCTCCTTAAGCTGACTGACCGCTCGGCATTGGTACAGCCTGACACCGCATTCAAAGTGTAGATATAAACTGCGATAATCCAAATTGACCGTTCCGACCGTTGCGATCTCGTCGTCGGCTACAAAAGTTTTTGCGTGCATAAATCCGGGCGTGTACTCATAAATTTTCACACCGGCCTCGATCAGGTCGCGGTAGTATGAGCGCGTCGTTACGTGCACAAACCGTTTATCCCATTTATGCGGCGTTACAATGCGCACGTCCACGCCGCTTTTGGCGGCCAAGCATAATGCGGAAAGCATACTATCGTCAATGATGAGATAAGGCGTGTTGATATACACATAACGTCGGGCGCTGTTGATGATCTGAAGATATACGTGCTCGCCAACGTTTTCGCGATCAAGCGGACTGTCAGCATACGGCTGTACCAACCCGTCGTCAACAAAAAAGTTTTCACCTTTCGGAAAGTAATCGGCATAGTTTTCTTCGCAACCGGCAATCAGCTCCCACATTTGTAAAAACATCAAGGTAAAGCTCCAAGCCGCCTTGCCGCGAATCATAACCGACGCATCCTTCCAATGCCCATGCTTTTCGTATGCGTTGATGTATTCATCCGCCAGATTATTGCCGCCGGTGAAGGCTACTTTGCCGTCGATCGATACGATCTTTCGGTGATCGCGGTTGTTTTGCACAGCGGTCAGCAACGGTTTGAAGGGATTGAAAACTACGCACTCGATACCGCATTGCTTAAGCTGTTTTGGATAGTCGTTCGGTAACAGCATAAAACACCCAACATCATCGTAAATCACGCGAACCTTCACACCCTCGGCCGCTTTACGCTTGAGAACATCCAAAATCGAATTCCACATTTTCCCTTCCTGAATGATAAAATACTCCAGGAAAATATAGTGCTCCGCTTTTTCAAGCTCCTCCAGTAGCCGTTCGAATTTGCGTTCGCCGGGGGAGAGATACTCTGTTTCGCTGCCTTGATATGCCGGAAATCCGGCCGTCTTGTCCAGATAAAGCATTGCGCGGTCGTTCACAGTAGCCGTGCCCGGCAAAGCGTATAGCGGTCGGGCCTTTTCTTCGATCTTCCGCGCACGTTTTCCAAACGGCTCAGTCGAGGACTGCCCTTTGATCAACAAATAGAACAGCCCACCAAACAGCGGAAACGTCATTACCAGAACGGTCCATGCCAGCTTATAACCGCCCTTATCTTTCTTTGATATAATAGACAGCACAACCAGTAAACTGATGCCTTTGAACAGAATGCTGATAAAAGCAACGCTCCGGGAACCGCTGATGACCATTGCCAAAAAGAAACCGATCTGTAGCAGCAACAGCACAATGACGGCTATTCTTCTGCGAAGCAATGCACGCAGCCATTGCTTTTTCATAAAGCAACCTCCTTTGTATAAGGATGATTATAACAAGAATATATCAACGTTCTGTTAATTAAGTGGAGCAAATACGTAAGAATTTGTCGAACGATTTATGAACGGACAACATTCAAATCGCCGCCACTCGGAATAGAGTGTACTATAAGGCGATTGTAAAGGAGCTGTGGATTATGTGTCGTTCATCCTGTTGGGGTGGTTATTTTGCCGCCTTTGGACTCGGATTGCTGATTGCAAATATCCTCCCATCCAAGTTTTTGCTGTTTGTCCTGGCAATCGCCCTCATCTTACTTGGTCTATCTTTGAACAGGCGTTAGAGAGGAGCATGCATTATGAAGATCGTATTGGTCAAAAGTCCCCGGTTTATCAGCGGTATCCTGCGCAAGATATTTCACATTCGTCCTGAAATGCCGGTCGGTTGACCGGCATTTACTTTTTTTGAGGCTGTCTATTCTATTTATAATATAACCTGCATACAGTGTTAGCAAACCGATACTCACAGAAAAAGGAGAGAGAACTATGGAATGTCCTATGACCTGTCAAACCGTTTGTTCCGCCCGGTTGTTGCTGGATACGTTTGAGGAAAAATCGTTTGACGGAGATTTTGTCTTACCCGATTATTTGCCCGAGATTGCCGCTATACTGGCGTGTGAGCTGGAGCCTGTTATTGAAAATCGGCAGATCTCCGGCAACCGCTTGGCGATAGATGGCACTGTGTCAATGCGGCTTGTGTACGTTGACAACAGCCGTTGCCGCTTGTTTCGCTACGAGACCTCGCAACCGTTTTCTGCCGGGTTTACCGCCGACGGTCTGACCGAACCGGCAACTGTCGAGCTGAGCACGACCGTTTCCTATGTTAATTATCGGGCAATTGGCCCGAGACGTGTGGATGTCCGGGGTGCGTATCGTGTACATGCACGTGTGACCGATACGGTTTGCTCTGAGCTTCCGTGTGACACAAATGATGCATCCGTTCATCTGCGTCGTCATACGGTCACCGAGAGCCTGCCGATCGAAAGCGCCTCTAAACTATTCGCCGTTAACGAGGTTCTTGATCCCGGAAGCGACATGATTGTCGGAAACATAATTTGCACACACGGTGCAGTGTCGGTCACCGATTGCAAGGTTTTGCCCGGTCGCGTCATTCTCAAAGGCGAGATTGCTCTTTATACATTGTACGAAACCGGGGGAGATGAAGACCACCATCGTTACGAGGAATGCGAACACACTTTGCTATACAGCCAGATGTTGGATATGAAAGCGATGACAGATGCCGACACTGTGGTAACGGACGTTCAACTGTTGAGTTGCGATATTCACGCCGAAACGGAGGAGGGCACCGGAAAATCGCTTCTTGTGGCCAATCTGAGGCTGTGCGCGCAGGCAGAGGCGTGGAGAGATAAGGACGTCACCGTGGTGACCGATGCGTATTCCTCTGTTTGTCCGACTACAGCGACCACCACTATCAAAACCGGGTATCGGCTACTTGGCAAATTCACTCGACGGTTGCCGATCAAACAACAGGTGGAGTTACCTGAAGGAATCACCGACATCGTTCATCTTTGGTGCACCTGTTCTCCTGCCGGACATGAGGAACACGGCGCGCTTTGCCGCTTGCATATTCATTTGCTGGCCAAGGACGAAAACGGCAGTATCACCTGTTATGAGCGTACTGCCGAATGTCCGATCGAGTTGCCGATCTCCGGGAACGTTCCGCGATTTTCCGCAAACGTATGGGATTGCTCCTACCACTCAAAGGATAATCGGTCGTTGGAACTGTCGGTAACACTTGAATTGACCGGGCGAGATGTACTCTGTAGTACACAGCCAGTAGTCACAGCGCTGGAAAGTGATCCTGCACAAGCTTATCCGAAACCGGAAGCAACACTGAAAATGGTGTTTGCCAACCAAGGAGAGTCGGTATGGGAAATCGCTAAAAGCAGCCACGCTTCCGCTTCGGCAATCATGCGGGAAAACCAGTTAGCAGAGGATCAATTGGCAGCCGATATGCTCCTGCTCATCCCCATTAGCTAAATAAAATTAAAAACTTCTCGCTCGCGCGAGAAGTTTTTTCTTGTTCCTGCTTGACAAACGCCAAATCAGGGGTATACTTAAATTGTAACACTCGGTAGGTGAGGCTACCACATGGGATATGGACCGCTGCCGCAAAATAGTGGAGACACTATGAGAGGGCCAACAGAGAACATCGAAAACGCAAGGTGTTCTTTAACGCGGTTTCAATGGCGCACAAGCGCTCGCCCTGCGAAGCCAAAGCTCAGACGGTCGTGTTGTTTCTATGGGCCAAAAGGCGTTAAAAGGCGCTTTTGACGGCAACAGAGAGGAACCCTGCGATGCGTCACAGACGTGTGGTGGGGTTTTTATTTTTGCAAAAAAGGAGGTCATCGTTTTGGAAAATTTATGGGAACTGATCGAGCAAGTACAGTCGGCCCTTAAGCGAAGACAATTCCAAGAACTGAAAACGTTGACCGCCGAAATGAACCCGGTCGATATTGCGGAGATCATGGTGGAGCTTCGTCCTGAAGAACTACTGCTGTTTTTCCGCTTACTCCCGAAAGAAGCCGCCGCCGAAGCGTTTGCCAACGTCGATGGCGACGTACAGGTAGAGCTCATCAAAGGCTTCACCGATGCCGAGTTGCGTTCGGTGATGGACGAGCTGTTCGTTGACGATGCCGTCGATATGATCGAAGAAATGCCGGCCAACGTCGTGCGACGTATTTTGAAATACACCCCCGCGGACGTCCGGCAGACCATAAACGAACTGCTCGCCTATCCAAAGGACAGCGCCGGTAGCGTGATGACAGTCGAATACGTCGATCTTAAGCCGGATATGACCGTGCGCCAGGCATTTGCGCACATCCGCAAAACCGGTGTCGATAAGGAGACCATCTACACCTGTTACGTGGTCGATAGCAACCGCAAGCTCATCGGCTTGGTATCGGTCAAGGATCTGCTGTTTGCCGATTACGAGGATAAGATATCCGATATCATGGAGACAAACGTCGTCCGCCTAGACACGCTGGAGGATAAAGAGATCGTCGCACAGACCTTCTCCCACTATAATTTCATCGCCTTACCGGTTGTTGATAAAGAAGATCGGTTGGTTGGTATCGTTACCTTTGACGACGCCATGGACGTCATCGAAGAAGAAACCACCGAGGACTTCGAGAAAATGGCCGCTATCGTGGCATCCGACACCGATACGCCGTACCTGCGCACCGCTGTTACGTCGTTTTTTAAGCAACGCATCGTATGGCTGATGCTGCTGATGGTATCTTCCACCTTTACCAGCCTTATTATTTCGGGCTTTGAAAGCAGCCTTTCTGCCTGCATCATTCTCACCGCTTTTATTCCGATGCTAATGGGCACCGGCGGTAACGCCGGCAGTCAGGCCTCGGTCACCATTATCCGTTGTCTGTCGCTGGGGGAAGTGGAGTTTAAAGATCTGTTCAAGGTCATCTGGAAGGAACTGCGCATCTCTACGTTGTGCGGTTTAGCGCTCGGCATCGTCAATTTTGGTAAAATGCTGTTGGTTGACCATTGGCTGATGAACAACCCGGAGGTAACACCGATCGTAGCCATGATCGTTTCGCTGTCGATCGTCCTGACAGTCGTGGTCGCTAAGTTGGTCGGCGGTATGTTGCCGATTTTGGCAGACCGCCTGGGGATCGACCCTGCGGTTATGGCCAGCCCGTTTATCACTACGATCGTGGACGTGCTGTCGTTGCTTATTTACTTCGGCTTTGCATCCGTGGCGTTGGGTATATAAAAAATGTAAGCAACCCGTGGCTTTTTTGAGCAACGGGTTGTTTCTGCTTGCGTATACTATAATAATGTGATATACTGGTTTTAGACGAAAGGGGAACTTGCTATGTACAAATTTATCGAAATTGATCCCACAGAATGGAACGATAACCTCTTTACGCGTATCGGCAAAGAATGGATGCTGATCTCTGCCGGCAATCGCCAAAACTTTAACATGATGACCGCTAGCTGGGGTGGCGCCGGCGTACTATGGAATGCCAACGTCACCACCGCTTACGTGCGGCCGCAGCGCTATACGTATGAATTTATGGAGAAAGAGCCGTATTATGCGCTTTCGTTCCTTGGAAAAGGTTTCAAACAAGCGTTACAGCTATGCGGCACGAAATCCGGCCGCGATATCGACAAGGTTGCCGCAACCGGTTTGACTCCGGTTTACGATGCCCAGGTACCGTATTTTGCCGAGGCGGAGATCGTGGTTATCTGCAGAAAGATGTACGTACAGGATCTTGATCCGGCAGGGTTCATCGATCCGACCATTACCGCACATTATCAAAACAACGATTATCACCGCATGTACATCGGCGAGATCGTCAAGATTCTCAAACGGGAGAAATAATCAAAAGGCGGATTATAGCTATGAAGTTTAAGTGGGACAGAAAATATCTGTATAGCGGCGTAACGGCATTTTCTGTAATTGCCGCCTGCGCTTTGCTTGTATGGCTACTGATGAATTTCAGCACCATTCGCAGCCTAGCCATCGGCGCATGGAATGCAATTCTGCCGGTCATCTACGGTATAGTGCTGGCTTACCTGCTGGCGCCGGTGTGTAATTTTGTGGAAAAAAAGTGGTTTTTGCCGCTGACAACGAAGTACTCCAAGAAAAAGCCGGAGCGGGCCAGCCGGCGTGCGCGACGGCTGAGCGTCACCACAGCCTTGCTGTTTGCGCTGATACTAGTCAGCGGCTTGCTGTGGCTAGTCTTGCCGCAAATTGTCGATAGCCTGCGCACGCTGGTCAACAATCTCCCCGGTTACGTGAAGGATGTTTCCAACTGGTTGACGGCCGTTCTCGCCAACTTCCCGGAGATTCAGGAGGCAGTCACTACGCTGTTTGGCGATTTCACCGACAGTCTTACTGATGTGATTACCAACACGCTACTGCCGCAGGTCAGCTCGGTCGTCACCAGCATTTCCAGCGGCGTAGTAGCGGCAATTGGCACCATCTTCAATTTGTTTATGGGTATCGTCGTCAGCGTTTATCTACTGTCGCAAAAGGAACGCTTTCTGGCGCAGATTAAAAAGCTGCTCTATGCGGTGTTTCGGCCGCCCTTTGCCAACTCGCTTCTAAAAAACGGGGCACTGGCGCATCAGAAATTCGGTGGCTTTATCACCGCCAAACTGATCGATTCGCTGATTATAGGCTTGATTACCTATCCGTGTGTGCTCATCCTGCAAATGCCGTTTCCGGCGTTGATTGCCGTAATTATCGGTGTGACAAACGTCATTCCGGTGTTTGGTCCCTTTATCGGCGCCATTCCGTGCGCGTTTTTGGCACTGATGGACAGCCCTCTCAAATGCCTTATCTTTGTCATCTTTATCGTCGCATTACAGCAGGTGGACGGCAACATTATCGGCCCACGTCTGCTTAGCGAGAATACCGGTGTCAGCACCTTCTGGGTCATCGTAGCGTTGCTGGTGGGGCAGTGGATGTTCGGCGTTGTCGGCATGATCATCGCTGTACCGCTGTTTGCCGTACTGTGGACGCTGGTCACTTCCGCCTGTGACCGCAAGCTCAAAGAGAAGGAATTGCCGGTGGAAACGGACGCTTATAACAATCTAACGGAAGTTGATCCGTTCACCAACGAACCCCATTATCGGCAACCGAGCGAAGAGCCGACTCCAAGCGGCTTTTTGAAGTGGTTGCGTCCCAAAAAGGGCGAGAAGAAGGACTCGTAATAATTTGGCAACACAATTTGTATAAATCAAATTTATTAAACGGTTAATGATTGGCAATATTGCCGATTGTTAACCGTTTAATTATATGCTATACTATGATTATTATGTAAAAAGGTGGGGAAGGCATGAACTATGAGATGGCAGATAGAGCGCTGAAAGAGTTTTTATGCGCCCATCGCTTGACCACACAACAATACTTCCGCGGTTGTGGGTTATTCAACGGACATCCACCGATATTGTTTCACTTATACGAGCAGCCGGGCTTGACTGTCAAAGAGTTGGCGACGGCTATGCTGGTTTCGCCGGCTTCGGTATGCACTTCACTCAAGCGCATGGAATCGGTAGGACTCGTACGCCGCGAAACCGATGAAAACGATCGACGTGTGGTGCGATTCTACCTCACCGAAGAAGGTCACGAAACGCACAAGCGATGCTTTGAAGGCCACAGATATCTGCAGTTACGGCAATTCAGCGGCATGACAGACGAGGAACTGCAGGAACTGAAACGTCTGCTGGATAAAATGAGCTCCAACTTAAGCGAAGTATCCGCCGAATTAGCACCGGGTAGCGAAGAAACGGAGGAAGCACTATGAAACGGTGGGGCAAATACATAAAGCCGTATTTGAAATACTTTATTGCCGGCCCTCTTTGCATGGTCGTTGAAGTTATTGGCGAAGTCCTTATGCCAACATTTCTGGCGCTCATTATCAACGCCTGGCACGCCGGCACGCTGACACCGGCTTCAAGTATCGGCTACGCGGCGCTCATGGTCGTTACGGCCATTATGATGATGCTGGGAGGCGTCGGCGGATCATACTTCGGCGCAAAAGCGTCGGTCAACTTCGCCGCCGATCTGCGTTCGGATCTGTATGCAAAGGTACAGAATTTTTCCTTTGCAAACATCGATAAGTTTTCAACCGGTTCGCTGGTTACCCGTCTGACAAATGACGTCACTCAAATGCAAAATATGGTCAATATGTGCCTGCGTATGCTGTTGCGCTCGCCCGGTATGCTTATCGGCGGATTGATCATGGCCATTCGCCTTAATCCGTCGCTGTCGCTGGTACTGGCCGTGACTATCCCGATGATGTTGCTTTCCATCGGTTTGATTATCCTGCGCGGCTTTTCCTTCGTTGGGAAGGTGCAGGATCGCATCGATAATCTGAACTCCACCGTACAGGAAAGCATCACCAACGTACGCGTTGTGAAATCCTTTGTACGAGAGGATTACGAGATCAAAAAATTCGATGCCGCTAACACCGGCTTAAAAGAGATCGGCATGAAGGCTATGAATACGATGATCTTCATGCAACCGGTCATTTCCTTCTTTATGTATGCCTCCTCGCTGTCGGTCATTCTGCTGGGAGGAAACACGGTACTGGCAGGCGAAATGCCGGTGGGCGATCTGTCGTCGTTTGTTACCTACGTTAACCAAATCATGTTCTCGCTTATGATGGTTACCTTTATGCTGATGATGATGTCGCGCGCTATGGCCTCTGCCAAGAGAATCCGTGAGGTGTTGGATGAGGAATGCGATATCACCGACGTATACGCCACCTATCCCGAAAAGCAGGTAACCGAAGGCTCTGTGGAATTCCGCGGCGTATCCTTCCGTTACTATAAAAACAGCGAAGAGAAAGTACTGAACAACATCGATCTCAAAATTCTTCCCGGTCAGACGGTCGGTATCATCGGCTCGACGGGTTGCGGTAAGACCACGCTGGTTTCGATGATCCCGCGTCTGTATGATACCGATGAGGGCAGCGTGTTGGTCGATGGTGTAGACGTACGCGATTATTCGCTATTTAATCTTCGTGAAGGTGTCGGCATGGTGCTACAGAAGAACGTTCTTTTCTCCGGTAGCATCGAAGACAATCTCCGCTGGGGCAACGAGGATGCTACCGACGAAGAGTTGAGGTATTTTGCCGATAAGGCGCAGGCTCACAAATTCATCGAGAGCTTTTCCGACGGTTACGCCTCTCAGCTGGACCAAGGCGGCACCAACGTCTCCGGCGGCCAGAAGCAACGCCTTTGCATTGCGCGTGCGCTGCTCAAGCGGCCGAAGATCTTGATTTTGGATGACTCGACCTCTGCCGTGGACACCGCCACCGAAGCGATGATCCGCAAGGCATTTGCCGAGGATCTTTCGGATTCCACCAAGATCATCATTGCACAACGCATTTCCTCGGTTCAAAACGCCGATATGATCGTCGTCATGGATGACGGTTGCATTACCGGTGTCGGCACGCACATGGAATTGCTGGAAACCAACGAGGCTTATCAAGAGATTTACGAATCCCAGATGGGCAAGAGAGGGGAGGCATAAACCATGGCAAGATCGTTAGAAGAACTGCAAAAGCAATACAACAAGGCAGCAGATATGCCCAAAGGTGGACGCGGCCCCGGGCCGAAACCGGGCGGTCGCGGTCCGCGTATGAGCGGCAAACCCAAAAACGCCAAACAGACGATCGGTCGGCTGATGCACTATATCGGCGCATACAAAGGACACTTGATCGCCGTCTTTTTCTGCATGCTGGGAACGACCATCAACTCTTTGGTCGGCTCGTATATGCTCGCACCGATCGTCAATCGCCTTACGCTGGCGGTTATGCCAAATGCGGTCATCAATCCCAGCCCGCTGGAGCAACTGGCCGATCGCGCGGTCTGTGCCATCCTCGGTACAAATAACGCCGATGCATGGGTTTACGTGATCACGGCCGTCCTGATACTGGCATGTGTCAACCTAATGGGCGTTGTTTCCAGTTATCTGCAAGCCAAGCTGATGATGACGGTATCGCAAAATTCCATTGCGCGCATTCGCTCGGATCTGTTCAATAAGATCCAGACACTGCCGGTTCGCTTTTTCGATAGCAACCCTACCGGCGAGGTCATGTCTCGCTTTACCAACGATATCGATAATATCGATGTGATGCTCAACAACTCCTTGACCAGTATTGTGTCGGGCGTGATTTCGCTGATCGGTACTTTTGTGTTTATGATCACCACCAACTGGATACTTACCCTCATTACAGTGGTATTTATCCCCATTTTTGCCAAAGGTGGTGCGGCGATCGCACGCCGTAGCAGTAAGCATTACAGTGGCCAGCAGGCGGCACTTGGCGCGGTTAACGGCTACATTGAGGAAACGGTTACAGGGCAAAAGGTTGTCAAGGTATTTAATCATGAGGCGGATTGCGTAGAGGAGTTTTCACTGCTCAACGATGAACTGCGCGACAAGCAATTCAAGGCGCAGTATTACGGCGGCATCATGGGGCCTGTTATGGGCAACACCTCACAGATCAGCTATGCCATTACCATTGGTGTCGGTGGCGTTCTGATGTGCACAGCAGGACTCACCCCCGGTGCGCTGACCGTTTTTGCGGGCTATTCCCGCCAGTTCTCGATGCCCATTAACCAGATCTCCCA
>JAFUPS010000042.1 GCA_017481085.1 Clostridia bacterium
ACGCCGTAGAGCTGCAGAATATACTGCGACTTTATGAGGTGAATGTACGGGGCTTTGAGGGCGCCATCGTCAGTTCCGTGGTGCCGGCACTGGATCGCAGCCTGTGCGATGCGGTGACCCGCGTCACCGGCGTGACCCCTTTGCTGGTAGGACCCGGCATCAAGACCGGCCTCAACATCCGCATTGACAACCCCGCTCAGTTGGGCGCCGACCTGCTTACCGGTGCGGTGGCCGCTGTGGCCAAATACGGCGCGCCCTGTATCATCTGGGATCTGGGCACCGCCACCACCGTGTCGGTAGTGGACAAGACCGGCGCGTTCCGCGGCGGCGCCATTATGCCGGGCGTGCGCACCTCCTATCACTCCTTGAGCGCCACCGCCTCCCTGCTTCCCAGCATCAGTCTGCAAGCTCCCAACCGGGTCATTGGCCCCAACACCGTGGACTGTATGCGCTCCGGCGCTGTGTTTGGCAACGCCGCCATGATGGACGGCATGAACCAGCGCATATGGGAAGAGCTGGGCTACGAAGCCCCGGTGATCGCCACCGGCGGCCTGTCCCGGGAGATCGCGGCGCAGTGTTGCACCACCGTGACCTACGACGGCACCCTGCTGTTGGACGGTCTGCGCCTCATTTACGAGAAAAACCGCTGACCCTTTTTTGGCGATCCGGCACAGCAGCCTTTACCGGCACTGCAGCCTTCGATTGCGATAGAGTCCGCCCATCCACCCATTTCACACGCTGCATCCATCGTGAGCAGCAGTAAGGAGCGTTTGTTATGAGTTCATCCCGCATTTCCACCAAAACACTGCGTCTGACCGAGATGGCAATTTTGGCCGCCATCGTCGTGGTACTGCAGCTGCTCAGCTACAGCATCAAGATCGGTGTGTTCAACCTCTCCCTTGTGCTGATCCCCATTGTGGTCGGCGCCGCCCTGTTGGGCGTTCGTGCCGGCATGTTGCTGGGACTGGTGTTCGGCATCGTGGCCCTTTTGGCCAGCGTCTTCGGCATGGATGCCGGCGGCGCCATTCTGTGGCAAGCCAATCCACTGGTCACCACCCTCATCTGCCTTGTGAAAGGTGGTGCCGCCGGTGCGGTCTCCGGTCTGATCATCGCGGCTTTCCGCAAGACCAAGCACGCCCGTCTCGGCACCTGGATCGGTGCCCTTGCGGCTCCCCTTGTCAATTCCGGGCTGTTTGTTATCGGTATGCTACTGGCGTTTTATGATATTCTGCGCACGTGGGCAGAGGGCTGGCAGGCCGGTGTCGGCACCATGCAGTACATCGTATTTGGTCTACTGGGCGGTAATTTCCTGGTGGAATTTGCGCTCAGCGCCCTGTTTGCCCCCATTGTCCTGCGCATTGTGGAGGCCGTGCAAAAATCCCGGAACTGACCCCGAAATGCCTCTGCAGCCTTGGCGATCGGCATAGAAACACATAATTCCGTCAAATCAAAACCGTCGGCTATGCCGGCGGTTTTGTTGTTCCCCAAAACAACACAATGATTTCTCGCTATATGCCAAACGTCTTGCGTCGTCGGCTGGACAAACCGCAAAGAATGTGTTACAATAATGCGTATGTTTCCTACAAACCACACCCCATTCCGATTTTACATTCCGGAGGTTTTGTCTTTATGCGCTGTATCGCCTGGATAGTGACCGTCACGTTGCTGTGCGGTCTGCTCACCGCCTGCCACACGGTACCCGCCGGCACCGGCGACGCCCTTTCGGCACCGTCCACCGCGGCAACGACCACGGCACCTGCCACTACCGAAACCACGGTCACACCGACAACGACGACCACGACACAGGCTACCACCACGGCTTCTACAACGCAGGGCGACACGGAATATACCCAGACGCCCTTTGTGGCCGGCGACGGCTACGCGCCGGTGAAAGCACCGATGAAGGAGGGGCTTTGGTACAGTCTGGCTACCCTCAACGAAAACGGCAAGACCCCCAGCGACGCCGTCAAGGCACTGCTGGACAGCTATTTCACCTACCGTTGCCACACCTTTGCCAAGGCACAGGGACTGACGGTGGCAGAGCCGGAGGGGCTCAAGATCAGCGACGAGGTGCGCCGTCAGGAGGAGAATCAGCGGGTGACAGGGCTCAAGACCCTTAAAAAGCTGTGGGATTGCCAGTTTGCCGGCGCACAGGTGCTGTACACCGTGGACGGCATCAGCGGCTCCAGCAGCAACCTCGTTCTGCGGGTGCACGAAGCCGCCTATTTTTACAATTGGTATGAGGGCTACACCACCGCCGCCACGTCTGACCTGTCGGGCTACGGCATCCGCCATATCATCC
>JAFUPS010000043.1 GCA_017481085.1 Clostridia bacterium
CAGGAGTTCAACCGTCGGGCGTTGGAAAGCCTTATCAAATGCGGTGCGCTGGACGGTCTGGGCGCCAATCGTCGGCAGATGCTGGAGCAGTATACCATCCTGGTCGATGCGGTGGAGGATGACCGCCGCCGCAACATCGACGGACAAATGGGCTTGTTTGACGATCCCGAGGACGAGGACGCGAGCGAGCAACCGTTGCCGCCGCGTGAGGATTTCCCATTATCCGAGCGTCTCAGCATGGAAAAGGAAGTCACCGGGCTCTATCTGTCCGGACATCCGCTGGCGGCATATCTGCCGTTTTATGAGGACGGTCGTTTGTCTACCACCGCTGTATTTTCAGTGGACGAGGACGGCGAGGACCGCGACGGTCAGCGTGTGACGTTGCTGACGTTGGTATCGTCGTTGCGTGCGCGCACTACCAAGCAGAATGCGATGATGGCCACCGCAGTGCTTGAGGATTACTACGGCTCGGTGGAGGTGTTGATATTCCCCAAGCCGTTTGAGCAATACGGTGAGCTGCTGCGCAGCGATCAGCCGCTGTTGGTGCGCGGTCGCATCAGCATCCGTGAGGATGAAGCCCCTAAGCTGGCGGTAGAAGCGGTATTTCCGTTGCCCGCACCGGGGGAGGCATTGCCGTCTGCGGCGTTTGATGAGCGGAGTGTGCGCTCTGCGCCCCGTCCGGCGGCAGATGTAACGGTCGGCGTGCGTACACCGACTGCCGCCAAGGTCCCCAGCCCTCACCACGGCGTTTACCTGCGCTTGCCGGGAGCGGACAGCATCGAGTGGAAACGCGTGCAACCGGTACTTCGGCTGTTTGAAGGACAAGAGCCGTTGTATATCCGCTTTACCGATACCGGCAAGCTGGTGCGTGTGCCGCAGGCACGGTTTGTGCAACCTACACCACAGCTACTGCAGGAGCTGCGTCGACTGCTCGGTGAGGACAATGTGGCGATGATTGATTAAAATGTTGTTGAAAGCGATAAAAACGCCGAAAATGATGCATTGATTTTTCAAAAAATGCACGTATTTATACCGAAAATCCCTTGCAATCATGTGTGGCAAATGCTATAATATTTTTCTAAAGTAAGCAAAACCGCCTTAGCGGATAGGAGAGATTCCCATGGCAATCAAAAAAATCGGTGTGCTCACCAGTGGCGGCGACGCCCCGGGCATGAACGCGGCGGTGCGTGCGGTCGTTCGTACGGCACTCAGCCGTGGCCTGGAAGTGGTGGGGGTATACGGCGGCTACGACGGTCTCATCAATGGCGACAGTCGCCCGATGAACCTGCGCAGTGTGTCCAATATCATCAACCGTGGCGGCACGGTGTTGCTGTCTGCGCGTAGTCCGGAGTTCCGCACAGAGGCCGGTATGCAGAAGGCGATCAGCCAGTGCCTGAAGCACGAGATCGAGGGCTTGGTCATCATTGGCGGCGACGGCTCGTTCCGTGGTGCGCAGGATCTGACGCGACGCGGTTTTCCGTGCATTGGTATTCCGGCCACCATCGATAACGATATCTCCTGCTGTGAGCATACCATCGGCTACGATACGGCGCTCAACACCTGCATGGAACTGTGCGATAAACTGCGCGATACCATGCAATCGCATGGCCGTTGCAGCGTGGTGGAGGTCATGGGTCGTCATGCCGGTTATATCGCGTTGAACGTGGGCATTGCCATTGGTGCTACCAGCATTATCGTGCCGGAGGTGGAATACAATTTCCAGCGGGACGTGCTTGACCGCATCGAAATGGCGCAGGCTACCGGTAAAAACGATTTCATCGTGGTGGTTGCCGAGGGCATCGGCGGTGCAGAGCAAATGGCGAAGGATATCGAGGAAAAGACCGGTATCGTCACCCGTGCCACCATCCTTGGTCACGTGCAGCGCGGCGGTACGCCCACGCTGTCCGACCGTGTGCTGGCATCCCGTTTCGGTGCCCGCGCTGTGGAACTGTTGCTGGAAGGCAAATCCAATCGCGTGGTGGCCGAGCAGCTTGGCAAGATCCTCGATTTCGACATTGAGGAAGCGCTGGCCATGAAAAAGACACTGGATATGGATCTGTACAACATGGCGTTGGAGATCTCCATCTGATTGATCCCAAAAGCAAACGGCGGTCGCTGTGCGACCGCCGCTTTTTTGCCGCAAATTGCATAAATCAAAGCAACAAAATGCAAGAAACAAATGAAAACTTGAAAAAAAGGAATAAAAGCGAAAAAATCTGCAACAAATCATCAAAAAAATGTCAAAAAACGTATTGACAAGGGTTGGCATATATGGTATAGTATCTACAACGAAAACAGTTGCAGTAAAAAAATACTGATTTTTCGTTTGCTTTTACATGATCAATCAATGTCCTCTCTCATAGAAAACCGCCGGTTGGCTTCTGCCACCGGCGGTTTTCACATTTATATCCGTAATAACCTGCGTACTTCTGCCGCCAGATAGAAAGAGCCGGCAACAACAAGGGGTAAGTTTTTGTTTATAGCAAGCCGTTTGGCTTGCTCCAGCGCCGTAGAAACGTCGGCACAAGCGATGGCACCTGGATAATGAGTCGCAAGCTCGGTAGCGGACATGGCGCGGTCGGGATGATCTGGCGTACAGCAAATCACCTTTACAGCAATAGGCGCTAACAGCTCGGCGCAGGCGGCAACGTTTTTATCGGCCAGCATGCCGGTCAGCAGAATGACCGACGTGTCCGGCCATTGCTCGCGGACGGTGCTTACCAAAGCGGCGATGCCGTCCGGGTTGTGCGCGCCGTCCAGTAAAATAGGCGGCGTGCCGGTTACAAGCTCTTGCCGACAGGGGAGTGCCGCGGTAGCCAACCCGGTGGTAACCGCTTGCTCCGGCAGGGCGTATCCGCGCTCGCGCAGGACGGCGGCGATCTCGCAAACAGTGCGTGCGTTTTGTTGTTGATGTTCTCCATGCATGGCAAGCAGAGGCACTTTACACATATCGGCCGGCCGGCGCACGGTCAAACCGTATTTGGTTGCTTCGACTTGAATAGCGGCTAAGGCTTCCGGCGGTTGCTCGGGCGAGCAGATCACCGCGCAGGAGGGTTTGATAATACCGGCCTTCTGTGTGGCAATGGCGGCTACGCTATCGCCCAGTAATTTGGTGTGGTCAAGCGAGATGGGGGTAAACACCGCACACAGCGGTGCCGGGAATACGTTTGTCGCATCCTCACGGCCGCCCAGCCCGCATTCGACCACGGCGAAATCTACCTGTTGCTCCGCAAACCACAGCAGTGCCAGCACGGTGACGAATTCAAATTCGGTCAGCTCTGTACCGGTGGCGATCAATCGGTCGGTTAACACCGCCAGCTCACAGTCGGAAATGGGTTGACCGTTGATGGTGATGGTATCTTGTAAGGTGGTCACAGTGGGGGACGTGTAAGCTCCTACCCGATAACCGCCGGCTGTCAGCACGCAACGGAGCATTTCAGCGGTGGAGCCTTTGCCGTTGGTACCGGCAATGTGGATGACGCGTAACCGGCGCTCCGGATGCCCCACCGTCGCCAGAGCCGTGTGCATGCGCTCCAGCCCCGGGCGGATGCCCCGGCTGTGCAGCCCGTGTATGTAGTGTAGTGCCTGTTGTGTGGTCACGCGGTCACCTCCTCCAGCGTTCTTATAATGTAATTATAAGAGCAAATCCGCTATTTGTAAAGTGGCAAGTGACCTTCATAGGGGGAAGAGACCAAACTTTCTCAAAAAAATCAAACATTTGTTCGATTTTTTTCGAAAAACGGTTGATTTTTGTAAAAACATCCGTTATAATAGGGCATGGAAATAAAAACAGAAAGGTGATTTTCACTTATGGCAGAGAAGAAAAAAGCAGCTCCGTCCTCGGTGGCGGAATCGAAACAGAAGGCACTGGAAATGGCGATGCAGCAGATCGAGAAGAGCTTCGGCAAAGGCTCGATCATGCGCCTGGGCGATAACGCACGTATGCAGGTGGATGCGATCCCCACGGGCTCGCTGATGCTGGACCGTGCGCTGGGTATTGGCGGTTTGCCGCGTGGCCGTATTATCGAGATCTACGGTCC
>JAFUPS010000044.1 GCA_017481085.1 Clostridia bacterium
ATGAGCTGCTACGACGGCACTACCCGCCACTTCCGCGTGGAATGCTACGAAGAAAATCAGAGCGTTGTCATCAAGGTGTGGGTGGACGGTGTGCTGGAGATCGATTACACCGACTCCACCGATCCGATCCTCGGCGCCGGTTCCATCCAGTTCGGTAATTACGCTTGCACCATGGTGCTTTCTGACGGCGTAAAGTTGGATCGCCTGCTTGTTACCGACCGTACCCTGTGGGGAGGTCCGTCCACCAACGACATACAGTTTGGCGATGATTTCTTCCTGCTTCCGCAGAAGAATGGATGGAACTATGCTCACGCAACGCGCGGCGATATCGGCAACTACACCGCATCGTTTACTATGCAGGTGGTATCCAATGCGCCGGCCGACGCTACCGCTTATTTTGTGGTTAAGGCGGTTGAGCCTGTTGGCACGGATGAGTTATTTAACGGTACCCCGAACACCTATCGCTTCATTTTTGTGAACAATCATATTGCTCTCCTGAAGAACAATGAGATCGTTATCCGCAATGTTAACGCTTTCCAGCCCGGCTTCTCGCCTACAGACGGCAACGAGCACGATATTGTGGTGGAGAGCTACGAGCAGAACGGAAACACGCATATTCGTCTCTTCTACGACGGCGTGCTGGAAATCGATTATGTGGATTCCTCGTCGCCTGTTTTGGGCAAGGGCATCATCCAGTTCGGTAACGTGGGCTGCCATCTGCGCGTGAGCGAGGATGTAAACACCAATGTGAACCCTGACGCCATTAAGGTTCTCATTCTGGGCAACAGCATTACGCTGCACGCCCCGTCGCCCTCTATTGGTTGGATGGGTAACTGGGGTATGGCGGCCTCGTCTGAGGATAAGGATTATGTGCACCAGCTGATGGGTTGGGCCAAGGAGAAAAACAGCAACGTGGAATACCGCGCTGTTAATATTGCTGAATGGGAACGCGCTTTCTCAACCTACAACATCAGCACTCTGGCCAGCTATCGCAACTACGATGCCGATATCATCATCATGCGTGTGGCGGAAAATGTCACCGCTTCGGAACTTCAGTCCAGAAGCTTCCGTTTGTTCTACAAGCACCTTATCGACTATTTCAACAAATCCGGCGATGCCAAGGTGATCTGCACAACCAACTTCGGCTATCGTGACGAAGTGGATGCCGAGATCGCCGAGGTGGCACACAAATACGGTTATCCGCTCATTTCCCTGGGTGCACTGGGTGAGGATGACAGCAACAAGGCGTTGGGCCTGTTTGAGGATCCCGGCGTAGCCTCTCACCCCGGCGATAAGGGCATGCTGGAGATTGCCAAGGCTATTTGGCCCTCGCTGGAGGACATTTTGGACGGCGGCGATGGACACATCACCTTCTACCGCCGCGATCCTGCTACCAATATCAGCATAGAGACAGCCAAGGATGTTGTCCCGGCCGACACGATCTTAAGCGTTACGCCCATTGCCACGGGTGCCTCGTTTGACGCGGCCGCTGCGGCATTGCCGGGCTATAAGCTGCACCAGGTGGTGGATGTTGCGCTGATGCAGGGCAATACTACTCTGCCGGTGGACTTCGACGTTTCGCTGGTCATCCCCCGTCCGCGGTACACAATGTACCGTGAGCTGGAGATCTACAGCTTGGTTGGCGGAAAGCTGACACTGCTGGGGACGGCAATGGACGACGAAGCCTTCCTCACGATTGAAACCGATTATTTGGGTCAGTTTATCATAGCGGAAAAAGTTGATCCGGAAAACATTTATGCCGACGATATTGTGGACGAAACGGAGATCGATCAGCTGATTTCCATCAGTCCTGCCGGCAAGGTGGTCATCGGCCATGACGATATGGAGATTATCACTATCACACCCAATGCCTTCGCCAATATTCGCGACACCAAGCGGCCGGTGGAACTGCAGTTCCGTAAAGGCAAGATGGTGATTCCGGCCAAGGTGTTCGCCGCTATTAGCGAGCGGTTTGAAGATCTTACCTTTACGCTCTCGCCCCTTGACGATGCCGGTGTGCAGGAGGTAAAGGCACTGGCAACGCAGCGCCAGCTGACATTGTATGGCAACATTTTCTACGAGGTTGCTGTTCAGCGCGAACACTGCTTGAGCCTCTCGTTGCCGATCGAAGTCACGCTGTATGAAAGCGTGGCCACCGCGCCTCGTTTGAGCATGCTGTGCATTGAGGAGGATAATTATGTCTCCGAGGCCGAGGCGAATGTTCAGGCGCAGAGTTTGGCGTTCGACGCTAAGAACTTCCATTTCTACACACTGTATCAGGCATCGGAAAGCGGCGATACTCTTAATCCGGACATCGAGGGGCCTGGCGACGAGGATACGCAGCCGGATGACTCCTCCCCCGCTACCGGTTATCCGGATCTCCTTGGTATCAGCCTGTGCTTGGCTCTGATAGCGGGCTGTGTGGTTATACTGACTTTCAAAAAGCGTAATATCATCAAGAAAGGTGGGAATCGTTTATGGTAAGCAGAAAGCATATTTTAAAAGGGCTATCCCTTTGTTTGGCGGTGCTTGTGCTGGCAATGGCGGTTTTGACCATCACGACCAGTGCGAACGGCAGCACGTCGACCAATCAAAAGTCGGCTGCGACCACAAATGCGACCTACAGCAACGACGGACGCCATGTGGATGTGGGCTATCTGCTGCGGGAAAACTTTTTCTACACCAATAGCCTTATTGGCACCTCCGGTTGGGAAACGGCCAATCTGGATACCGGAAGCATTACCAACCTGATCACGGATTCCAGCTTACTGGAAGCTTCCTACATGACCCGAAATTTCATTCCCCAGACGGATAAAACCGTCACACTGGAATTTCGTCTCATTCCGCTTCAGCCGATCAGCGGCGGCGAGATCAAACTGCGCAGCGGTGACGATGACGCCGTAACGTTGTCTTTGGAGAACGAAAAGATCTGGTACAACCTGCCCAACGGTAACAAGATGGAGATCGCACCGTTTGATTATTCCCGCTGGATGGGTATCAAGCTGGTTTGCGACATTGCCAACAATGAAGTGCTGGTGTTTGCCGATGGACACCAGATCACCGAAGAGCCGGTGGCGTTCAGTGCGGCAGCCACCACGATTGACAACATCTTTTTTGGTATCGATGAGATTGGTACGGGCTCCTACAGCCTGGGCTATGTCTACATCTACACCGGATATGCGCTGTATGAGGATCTGATCTCGGCAGCGGTTACCAACGACTCCTCCCTGGACGGCAACTTAAACCTCAACGGAACGGGACGCGCCACCGATGCGAATGCTGTGGTTAACAACAGTGCCGACATCGGCAAGGCATTGGACGGCAACCCCGATACCAGTTGGGAAGCCAACACAGGAATGAGTAAAGCGTTCAACTTTGCGGTGGAGTACAACAATCAGATTAAAAAGATCAACAAAGTGATTATCTATGCTCCCACGGCGGGTATTAAGACCAACTTCGGCGTTACCTACCGCGACGCGTCCGGTACATGGCGCAGCGTGGAAGCGGGCGGCACCTCTGGGTATACCACGATGGGCACCAAAGATGCTCCTACTGTGTTGACCTTTAACAAGACCGTTTATTGCGACACGCTGGCGCTGATGTTCTACGACGATGAGTCGGCGCCCATTGATTTCCAGAAAATTTCGGAGTTTGAAGCTTATTTTGAGGATGATGGCTCCGCAAGTGTCGAGCCGATCGCTGTGCCGGACGACTGGGATTACAGCGAGGCTGGCGGCACGGTTGAGGTGACGCAGTACAACGCGTTCAGCCGCGATGCGGAATATTTCACATTCCGCTTGGCGGACTCGTCGAACGAAAATCGCGTCAGTCTTATCCACGCGTTGGAGCTGAGTGGCTCTACGGTTATG
>JAFUPS010000045.1 GCA_017481085.1 Clostridia bacterium
ACGCACGGTGCGGAAGTTGGTGAGCATACCACCCAGCCAACGGGCGTTGACGTAGTAAGCGCCGGCACGCTCGGCTTCCTCGCGGACGGAATCCTGCGCCTGCTTCTTGGTGCCGACAAACAGGACGGTCTCGCCCTTAGCGGACAGCTCACGGATAAACATGTAAGCTTCTTCCAGCTTCTTGACGGTCTTCTGCAGGTCGATGATGTAGATACCGTTACGCTCGGTGAAGATGTACGGAGCCATCTTCGGGTTCCAGCGACGGGTCTGGTGACCAAAATGGACACCGGCTTCGAGCAACTGCTTCATGGATACAACGGACATAATTTTTTCCTCCTTGGTTTTTCCTCCACAACGCCCAAACACAGCCACCGGAAACCCCGGCACCGACCGCGCATAAAACGCTGTGTGAGATTTTTGCTTATCTATTATATATAATCCCTATCGAAAAATCAAGCCCTTTTTTTAAATTTCTCAAAAAAGTTTCAGCGACTGAAAATTCCGCTTATTATGCGGCTTTTTCGGTGTCTCCGCGGCATATCCGGATGGTTGACCAGCACCGTCTCATCCCCGATGATCTCTATCTCTCTCCATGGGATACAGATATCCTCCTCGTGCCCCAGCAACCCCAACAGCTTGGCCCTTCCGCGGATGACGATGGCACACACCTGCGCCGAGCAGGTATCCACCTCCACATCGTCTACGCATCCCAAACGATTGCCGGTAGCAATATCGATCACTTCCTTGTCGTGCAGATCGGTTATGCGACACAGCATACACATCCCTCCCTTTCCTTTGTTAATTAACGTATGTGCATTAACGGAAAATTATTACATTTATTTTTGGAAAATGATTGACAGAACACGCCAAAACGTTTATAATGTGGATGTAGTTTTAAAAACCACGTGTCGTATTTGGAGGAAATTTGTATGAGCTATCGCATCACGACCGATACCACCTGCGATCTGCCGGCGTCGTTTTACAAAGAACACAATATCCCGATCGTCGGGCTGTCCTATCGCCTGCAAAGCGGTGAGGAATATACCGAAGGTACCGAGAACAATCTTGGCATCAAGGAGTTTTACGATTATCTGCGCAACGGCGGTATGGCCTCTACCATGCAGGCAAATGCGTGGCAGTTTGTGGAGACTATGGAGCCGATCGTGGCCGGCGGTGAGGACATTTTGCACATCGCCTTCTCCAGCGGCTTGAGCGGTACCTGCAACTCCTGCACGCAGGGCGCTGCTGAGCTGATGGAAAAATATCCGGATCGGCGCATTGTGGTGGTCGACAGCCTGTGTGCCTCGCTGGGCGAAGGTCTGCTGGTCGCTTATGCCCTGCACAACCAGAAAAAAGGCATGAGCTTGGACGAAAACGTCGCCTGGCTGAACGAAAACATCCTCCACCTGGCACATTGGTTTACGGTGGACGATCTGATGTTCCTGCACCGCGGCGGACGCGTTTCCAAAACCTCGGCGGTACTGGGCGGTCTGATCGGCATCAAGCCGATCCTGCACGTGGACAACGAAGGCCATCTGATACTGGTGAGCAAAAAACGCGGCCGCAAAGCCTCCATTGAGGAGCTGGCCAACAAGGCCATGACCACCTGCATTGGCGAGCTGAAGGATCAGCCGGTGTTCATCTGCCACGGTGATTGCGAGGAGGAGGCCCAGCAGTTGGCCGACATTCTCCGCGAAAAAGCCGGCGTGACCGAGATCCTCATCAATCCGGTAGGTACGGTCATCGGTAGTCACGCAGGACCGGGCGTGCTGGCCGTCTTCTTCCTCGGACATGAGCGTTGACAAACATTCTAATATAAGGTAAAATAAAGAGGCACCCCGCGACGTGGGGTTGCCTCTTTTTACGTATGGAAAGGAATACAATTATGAAGTACGATATCTGCAGCATCCCGATCAGCGAAGTGTTCGAACCAAAGGACGGCTGCCCTATCTGCCGTCTGCGCGATCTGCTGGAAACACGTATGATCGAGTACATCACCGGTGCAGCTATGATGGAGCCGGACGTGCGCATCGAGACCAACAAGGCCGGATTTTGTTTGGACCATTATCGTCTGTGCATGAAGCAACACAAGCACCTGAGCGTGGCGCTGACCATGCAATCTCGATTAGCCGAGCTGGATAAGCAGGTGTTTGGCGACGGTCTGTTGCCCAAAGATCCTGCCAAGCAGGGCAAAGCGGCCATGGATACGCTCAAAAGCTGTTTTGTGTGCAATCAGATCGACGAAAACATGGACCGTATGCTTGAAAACGCCTGCCTGGTATGGTTACGCGAGCGTGACTTCCGCACGCTGTTTAACGAACAGCCCGATCTGTGTCTCCCCCATTTCGGCCTGCTTTCCGAGGCGGCCGGACGCGTGCTGAAAAAGAAGGACCGCGCAGACTTCTGCAAGGAAGCCGCCGCCATAAGCCGCCGCTCTCTGCAGGCGCTGAAAGCAGATATTGACCACTTCTGCCGCATGTACGATTACCGCAATCGAAGCGAAAATGCGGACTGGGGAACGTCGAAGGATTCACCGGAACGTTCCATTCGCTATCTGACCTCGCGAACGGTGGAAAAATAATGTCAAAATGTAAAGGAAATTCAACCGTCTGTATCTGTTAATTTATGGAAATATCTCCCAAGTCAGGGGTTTTGTGGTTGAAAAAGTGCCGATTTGATGCGATTTTTCCACATTTTCAACCAAAACTTCAACAAAGCTGTTAAAAAAAGTTCTCTACAATTTGTATTAACCCCTTGACAAAAAATCGCCATTTTGACGCGTTCCCGGATGTATATACCGCCTCTTTAGTGCCCATAATTCCTACGGAAGGGTGGGGTAATATGCTTAAGGGAATCAACCGACAAATGATCG
>JAFUPS010000046.1 GCA_017481085.1 Clostridia bacterium
CTCGATAACTTCATAAATAAGCATAGGCGAATGCGCTGTTAAAATACTTCGTGTACTTGATATTTTATAAAATTTATGGTAAAATGGCTTCGAGGTGATTGTATGACCCGGCTAACGTGCGAAAATGAATTTTGTATATATCAAAAGAAGGGAAACTGTATTTTAGATAAAGTGCATCTGGATATACAGGGAAATTGCGCGGATTGTATCTATATCAATTTGGAAGAAAGTATGCTGAACGCTCTCAAAAATAGAGGTTAAGAAAAAAGTAGGGCGGAGGCTTGTCTCCGCCGTTCGCGCTTATCCCGCCTCCCTCTGACGAGGGAGGTGGATTTTTGCGCAGCAAAAAGACGGAGGGAGAGAACATAGGGCGACCATCCATCGCCAGCGTACGGCAGGTTGCCGCCGTTTACGGTGTGCCTTTCCCCAAGGAGCAGACGTTTTACGGAGCGACGAGGGCGTCGCTCCCTACGCCCGCCATACAAGCGAGCCCTGATTCCCAACAAAAAAGCTCCCATCCATGCGGATGAGAGCTTTTGTTTTACTTACTGAGCTTGGCGGCGGCGGCTTCGTCCACCAGCACCACCACGTTCGGGTGGAACTGCAGGATGGAGGCCGGGCAGGTCGGGGTGACCGGGCCTTCTACCATCGCCGCTACGGCGTCGGCCTTTGCCGCACCGTTGGCGAGCAACACGATCTTTTTCGCCTTCATAATGCTGCCGATGCCCATGGTATACGCCTTGCGCGGCACTTCGTCAGCCGATTCAAAGAAGCGCTTATTGGCCTCGATGGTGCTTTCGGTCAGCTCGACGGTATGCGTGCGCGCCGCAAAATCCGCCGCCGGTTCGTTAAACGCGATGTGGCCGTTGTTACCGAGACCCAAGATCTGCAGGTCGATGCCGCCGGCGGCGTCGATCATATCCTCATACGCACCGCACTCGGCCTCCGGGTCGGTTGCCAGGCCGGACAGCACGTGGGTGCACTCCTTCGGGATGTTGATCTTGGAGAACAGATTTTCCTCCATAAAATAGCGATAGCTTTGCGGATGATCCGGCGCCAGACCGACGTATTCATCCAAATTAAAGGTAGTCACGCCGGAGAAATCCACCACGCCGCCTTCGTAGGCTTTTGCCATTTCGGAGTAGGTCGGGATAGGGGTGGACCCGGTCGCCAGACCGAGCACGGCGTTCGGTTTTTCTTCTACGCACGCCACAAACAACGCCGCGGCGGCTTTGCCCATGGCTTCGGTGCTTTTGCAAACATGAACTTTCATTTGACATATCTCCTTTGTAATGGGATCGATTTTATTATATAGTATAACCCGGGCGTTGTCAAATACTCAAACCGTCAAAATTTGTCAAAAACACGCAACTCTTGCAAAAATAGTTGCGGTAGTGTATGATATAACCAGACAATAAGAAAGGATGACCGCTATGCCAACTTTGACCGAATGGATACTCATCGCGTTGGGCGCACTGCTTGTGGTGGGGGAGATCATTCTCCTTGCCACGCGTCCGCGTGAAAACCGGGAGGAACTGCGCGAGCTGGAGCGCCGTCTGCGCGACGAGCTTCGCGTGGTGGATAAGCAGGTCACCGATATGCGCAGTGCACTGCTCACGCAGCAAAATCAACAGCAGGAGCAGTTGTACCGCGCACTCAACGCGCAGACCGAAAAGGTGACGGCCACGCTCACGCAGGCGGTGAGCAATCTGCAGGCGAGCAACGAAAAGAAGCTGGATGAGATGCGTGCGACGGTGGACGAAAAGCTCACCGATACGCTCAACAGCCGTTTGAGCGAGAGCTTCAAGACGGTGGGCGACCAGCTGCAGCAGGTGCACAAATCGCTGGGTGAGATGCAGCGCATCGCCGGGGACGTGGGCGATCTGCAACGCGTGTTGTCCAACGTCAAGGTCCGCGGCACGTGGGCGGAGGTGCAGCTCGGCAACATTCTGGAACAGACGCTGGCACCCGAGCAATATCTCACAAACGTCACCATCAAGAAAAACCGCGAGCAGGTGGAATACGCCGTCAAA
>JAFUPS010000047.1 GCA_017481085.1 Clostridia bacterium
CATTGCAGAATACCACCAACTTGGCCGCACCGATGCATTGACGGTCGGCGGTCAGCTCAGCCGCCTGCTTGACGACGTGACCCATCATGGCCACGGCATCCATATTCAGACCAGCCTTGGTAGAGCCGATGTTGACCGACGAGCAGACGTGCTCGGTTTCGGCCAGCGCCTGCGGAATGGAGGCGATCAACTCGCGGTCGCCGGGGCCAAAGCCCTTTGGCACCAACGCAGAGTAACCGCCGAGGAAGTTGACTCCACAGGTAACAGCGGCACGCTCCAAAGCATACGCCAAACGAACGGCGTCTTTGTTGTCACACGCCGCTAACACCATCGCCGCCGGGGTGATGGAAATACGCTTATTGATGATGGGAATGCCATATTCCCGTTCGATATCCTCACCGGTCTTGACGAGATGCTCCGCATACCGCGTGATTTTGTCATACACACGGTCACACATGGTGCCGATATCGTTATGAGCACAGTCGAGCAGCGAGATGCCCATGGTAATGGTGCGGACATCCAGATGCTCGTCTTGTATCATGTGAATGGTTTCCAGAATATCATGCGCGTTAAGCATAACGGTGTTTCTCCTTTAATCAGATGGTGTGCATGGCGTTGAAGATCTCTTCGTTCATCGCCTGTACGGAGAGACCCATTTCCTTGCCCATGGCGGCCATCTTTTCTGCGAACTCCGCAAACGGAATATCGCAGGCGGTGACGTCTGCCATCATCATCATCACAAACATATCCTGCAACACCGACTGCGTCACTTCCAGCACGTTGACCTTATGCACGGCACATTCCCCGGCGATGCGCGCCAGGATGCCCACGGTATCGTGACCGATGACGGTAATAACAGCTCGTTTCATAATCAAATCCTCCTACAAAGGGAATATATATTTTATTTTATCACTTTCTCCTCTATATTGCAAAGGATTTTGCACTTTTATTCCGTATATTTTTATGTAAATATTCCGTTTCGTATAATTTGAACAGTGTTTTTTTGATCGTCGGGGCTTGGCAGTTGGTGAGGACGGTGGTATAATGGTATAAAACAGAGGGGAGGGCGGAGTTATGTCGCGTTTTGATTTTCATATTCACACCACCGCGTCGCCGGACGGACACGTTACGCCGCAGGAGCTGACACAAGCAGCGATAGCCGCCGGGCTGACACATATCGCCATCACCGACCACTACGAGGCACGGCCGGCCGACCCGACATTATTCCCCGGCGGCAACAGTAAGCCGTGGTTGGAGGCCGCCGCCGATCGCTACGAGCAGGTCACCGCTAAATCGTGGGCGAATGCCGAAACGGTGCGCGAGCTGACCGCCGGCAAGGTCACGGTGGCATTTGGGCTGGAGCTGGGGAGTCCGTTGGACGACCGCGCTCGCACCGAAGAGCTGATTGCCCGGCGACCGTATGATTTTTTGCTTGCCAGCCAGCACGCCAACCCCGGCAAGCCGGATTGGTATTATCTGCAATCCTTCCCGGATTTTGATATTGCCGGCGAGCTGGATGCGTATTTCGATGCCTTGCTCGCTATCGTGCAGTGGGGACGGTTTCATTCGCTGGCACATTTGACCTATCCGTTCCGCTATATTCCCGGCGAGCGGCTGGCGGTGCTAAGCGACGTATGGGAAGACAAAGCCGACGCGGTACTGCGCGGCTTGGCAGAAAAAGGGCTGGCGTTGGAGATCAATACCGGCGGCTTACGTAAATCGATCGGAGAAACTTCTCCGACCTTGCCGCTGGTAAAGCGCTTTAAGCAGTTGGGTGGCGAGTTTATCACCATCGGATCGGACGCTCACCGGCCGAATGAGGTGGGTAGCGGTCTGGCCGTTGCCGAGGCGATTGCCGCCGATGCCGGATTCCGGTATATTACGCGCTACGAGCAGGGCAAACCGATACCTGAACGTATAAAATGAGGGGTACTTTTATGAAAATCATTGATTTGTTAAACAGCGGCAAGGTCACCGTTTCGTGCGAGCTGTTCCCGCCCAAGACCGGCGACCAGTTGGAAAACGCCAAGGAGATCGTGCGGCAGACGGCGGCGCTTTCACCGGCGTTTATCAGCGTGACCTGCGGTGCCGGCGGCTCCAACGCCGGTCTGACGGTAGAGCTGGCGGACATTGCACAAAACGAGTGCGGCGTGCCGGCTCTGGTGCATTCCACCTGCGTCACCGCCACCCAAGGGGACGTGGCGCATCGGCTGGCGCTGATGAAACAGCATGGGTTGCAAAACGTGCTGGCGTTGCGCGGCGATATTCCGGAAGGCGTTGCGCTGTCACCGGATTTCGTGCACGCCAGCGATCTCACCGCCGAAATTCTGCGGCACGGTGATTTCTGCGTGGGCGGTGCCTGCTACCCGGACAAGCACCCCGAGTCGGTCTCGGTGGCGGCAGATATCGACGGCTTAAAGCGCAAGCTGGAGGCCGGTTGTCAGTTCCTCACCACCCAGATGTTTTTTGATAATCAGGTAATGTACCGGTTTTTGCTGGAGCTGTTACGCGCCGGCGTGGACGTTCCGGTCTGCGCCGGTATTATGCCGGTGACAAACGCCCGGCAGATCGCGCGGAGCTGTGCGCTTTCCGGCACGCTGCTGCCGCCGCGGTTTAAGGCGATCATCGACCGGTTTGGGAACGATCCGGCGGCAATGCGGCAAGCCGGTATTGCCTACGCCACCGATCAGATCATCGACCTGATCGCCAACGGTGTGAACCATATTCACATCTACACCATGAACCGCCCCGAGATCGCTGGCGAGATCTTACGCAATTTGTCGGATATAGTCAATCGGTAATATTTAATGGCGGTTATACGGTTTGTATAGCATGTATTTGTAGAAAAGGGGGACAGCGTATGTCCTTACGTGAAAAATTAGGGAAACAAATGCTGTTTTTCGACGGCGCAATGGGCACGCAATTGCAGGCACGCGGTCTGCGCGGCGGCGCGTTGCCGGAGCTGTGGAATCTCACGCATCCGACCGAGGTGCAAAGCGTGCACGAAGCATACCTGCGTGCCGGCTGTCGGTTGATGAAAACCAACACCTTCGGCGCATTTGGCCCTAAGCTGGCCGCGGCAGGAACGACCGTGCAGGCGGTGGTGACCGCCGCTATGCAAAATGCCCGTGCGGCCATCGAAGCCGTGGGTGTGACCGATGCCTACGTTGGGTTGGATATCGGGCCGTGCGGACGGTTGCTACAGCCGTTCGGTGACCTGCCGTTTGAGGAAGCGGTGGGTATGTTTTCGGAAATCGTAGAGGTCGGAAAAACCGCCGCCGATTACATTCTCATCGAAACGATGAGCGATATTTACGAAACGAAGGCCGCTATTTTGGCGGCGAAGGAGCACAGCGACCTGCCGATCATCGTCACGCTGACCTTTGATCAAAAAGGGAAGCTGTTGACCGGTGCCGACGTACGCACCGCCGTGCTGGCGTTGCAGGATCTGGGCATTGATGCCATCGGCTTTAACTGCGGATTAGGACCACAGCAGATGCTGGCGATGCTTCCGGCATTGCGCGAGGTGTGCGCCCTGCCGATCGCTGTTTCCCCCAACGCCGGACTGCCGCAGATGGTTGACGGCAACACCGTTTTTAACGTCGGTCCGGCAGAATTTGCCGCCGATGCGGTCAAGCTCGCCGAGGGCGGAGCGGCCATTTTGGGTGGCTGCTGTGGCACCACGCCGGAGCATCTGACAGCCGTAGTAGCCGCCTGCGCAGACAAGCAGCCGAAACCGATTTCCCAAAACATCCCCACCGCTGTCACCTCGTACAATCGCGCGGCTGTTTTCGGTGGTCGTCCGTTGCTGGTGGGCGAGCGGTTGAATCCCACCGGCAAGGCACGCTTGAAGCAGGCTTTGCGCGAGGAAAATATGCCGTATATTCTCGAGATGGGCGTAGAGCAGGACGAATGCGGCGCGGATATTCTGGACGTCAACGTCGGATTGCCGGAGCTGGACGAGCCGGCGGTGATGACCAAGGTGGTCACCGCACTGCAGGCGGTAACCGGCTGTCCGTTGCAGATCGACACCACCGACCCGGTGGCGATGGAGCGCGCACTGCGACTATATAACGGCAAACCGATACTCAACTCGGTCAACGGCAAGCAGGAGAGTTTAGATACCGTTCTGCCCCTTGTCAAAAAATACGGGGCAGTGGTGGTTGGTCTGACGCTGGATGAAACCGGCATTCCCGATACCGCGGCCGGGCGGGTGGCTATTGCAGAGCGCATTGCCGCCGCCTGCGACCGTTACGGTATTCCGCGGCGCAATCTGGTGATCGACGCGCTGTGCATGACGGTATCGACCGGCACGGAAAACGCCAATATCACACTCGAGACGGTGGCGGCTGTGCGTAAAATGGGCCTGCACACCATTCTGGGTGTATCCAACGTATCGTTTGGATTGCCGCTGCGCGAGGAGCTCAATGCCTCCTTCTTCACACAGGCACTGCGGATGGGCTTATCCTCCGGCATCGTCAATCCCTTGTCGGATAAACTGATGGATGCGTATGCATCCTACTGTGCGCTCGCCGGGTTGGACGACAACTGCACGGCATACATCGGGCGCATGGCCGATCGCGATGCGGCAGAAAAAGCCGCCAGGGTTGCCGCACCGACAACGACCGCGCAACCTACGGCGACGGCAGACAAATCTCCGTTGCATGCAGCCATTGTCAAGGGCTTTGCAGAGGAAGCCTACACGCGCGCCAAGGCAATGCTGACCGAGACCGCACCGCTGACGTTTATCAACTCCGTGCTGATTCCGGCGCTGGATGAGGTGGGCAAGGGGTTTGAAAGCGGACGGCTGTTCCTGCCGCAGTTGCTGACCAGTGCGC
The DNA here is from genome assembly GCA_017481085.1 of Clostridia bacterium. Lineage (GTDB taxonomy): Bacteria > Bacillota > Clostridia > Oscillospirales > Acutalibacteraceae > RGIG426. Next base: position 4,839 of record JAFUPS010000047.1, read on the forward strand.
AGGCGGCGCAGAGTGCCTTTGCGGCGGTGCGCGAGCATCTGCAGGCCAGCGGCAACAAGCAACAGACCAAGGCCAAGCTGGTGATAGCCACCGTTAAAGGGGATATTCACGATATCGGCAAAAATATTGTGAAGGTGCTGTTGGAAAACTACGGCTATGAGGTGATCGACCTCGGCAAAGACGTGCCGCCGGAAACGGTGGTGGAAGCTGTAGTGCGCGAGAATATTTCGCTGGTGCTGTTGTCAGCGCTGATGACCACCACTGTGCCGAGCATGGAGGAGACCATCCGCCAGCTACGTGCGGCGGTACCGGCCTGTCGCGTGGCAGTTGGCGGTGCGGTGCTCACACAGGAGTATGCCGACCGCATCGGCGCAGACTTTTACGGTGCTGATGCACTTGCGGCTGTGCGTTACGCCGACAGCTTGTTTGCGTGATGCCGTTAAGGGCGATCGAAGGATGAACGTCATGGCAAGGTGTGCGCCTGCACGACACGGCGATCCGCTCTTGCAGAGCGGTTTTTTGCTTGACGCACAGAAACAAAAACCACAATAAGAAAAAGGGGTAGGTTTTGGAAACCTGCCCCTTTTATACTTTTTGTATTTTTTGCGATAATTATACTGCTAGTTTGCGGTTTTAGAAGCATAGCAGAGCAATAATGTGCCGGTTTTGACCGAAACCGTGGCCGGTTGTCCCACAAACGCATTGCTCACGCCCAGCGGCATAAACGGGGAAAGGGTGGCGTTGTGCAGCGTGTATTGCAACCCTTGCTCGGAAACGCCGACCGCCTCGCCGCCGATGGCAAATACCGATAGTGTGCCGTGATACTCGGCGGAAAAGGTATAGCTCTCATTCCGAATTGCGGTAAGAATTTCGCCACGCCCTATCAACCAGCCGTGTGCGCCGTGATCGAGCAGAAAGCCCAGAGTCTGGATATTGGCGAGAGTGTGGTCCAGCCGGGCACCGCCCAGCGTGCCGTATAAGCGAAAGTGGCGATAGCCCCTCTCCAGCCCCAACCGCACGGCAGTAAGCGTGTCGGTATCGTCCTTAACGACCGGCGTCTGCACCACCGCCGGATGCTCCGGCAACACACCAAGCGAATCGAAGTCACCCACCACCACATCCGGTGTGATGCCAAGCGTCTGCAAATGTGCAAACCCGGCGTCAGCAGCGATCAGCAGATCGCCGGGAGATGGCAGCACAAAGCCTGCCGGGTCAAAATCGCCGGCGGCAACGATGTGACAAATGGATGACATACGGATCCTCCTTTATGTTTCACGTGAAACGTTGCGGTTTTTGCGGACACGTCGGGCGACCAGCAACAAAACGGTTGCGATCACGCCGCCGACAGCGGTTACGATCAGCATCGGTTTCCAAGGCAGGGTGACAGCGGTAAGCGTAAACGCCGCAGAATCGAAGCCGGCGGCGGCAAGCGCTCCCATGAACGCCACCGTCAGGCAGATGAGGTCGAACGCGACGGTGGCCGTCAACAGCAGGCTTCCGATAACGGTCAGCACCGTTGCGGCAACCGACGTTTTTGCGCGTTCACGCACGGCAGCGCCCAGTTTTGGTTTGCGGAAATCCAACTGTTTCCCGAGCCACCACGCCGCCGCGACGGTGACGATGGTCTCAGGTAGCATGTAGGATGCGTTGTACGAGACGGAGTAGACGATAGCCGCGCCGTCGGTCACAAACGGAGCGCTCGCCCACACGGTACAGCCGGAGATGACATGGCACAGGTAGCGCGCCGCACAGGCACACAGAGCACCGAGCGACAGTCCCATTGCCGGGTCGGAGAGTTTCCGGAACGTGCCGCCCAGGCACATGGCGGCAAACGCAATAAAATAATCGAACAACAGAATACAGATAAACGCGGCAAAGCCCGGCACGTAGCCAAAATTCGAAGCGCCGAGTAACGCCTGGATCAGCCCGTATACACCGGCGGCGAAAAATCCCCAGCCGGAGCCGTGGCGGTAGGCAATGATGAGCATCGGTAGCATTGCGGCCAGCGTAATACTGCCGCCATAGGGGAGTTGGTAGAACGGAAATAAGCTTAATACGGTACCGAGCGCGAGCATCACGCCGGTTTCGGTCAATCGCACGACCGAGGACGTTGTTTTGGCAGACATAGTTTTCCTCTTTTCAAATAAATTCAGATAAACAAAAACCTCTAACAGCGAACTGTTAGAGGGAGAAAAACAATGTGGACCTGCGCGCCGGTCCCATTTGTAAAACATCCCTCCGCCGGTATTACCCGGATCAGGTTCAGGGTTAAGGCACAAACCTCTCTCAGCCGGCGATCGCCAGCACCCCTTGTTTATCTGTCGAGGGCAGTATACCGCAAAGAGCGAAATTTGTCAAGCGTTTGATTTGCAGAAGAATTAAAAAATTTTGGATTTGAGGGTTGACAATCGAAAAAATCGTGTTATAATAAGTTAGTCTTCAAAAGAGATTTGCGCTGGTAGCTCAGCCGGATAGAGTGTTTGACTACGAATCAAAAGGTCAGGGGTTCGAATCCCTTCCAGCGCGCCAAAATAACAGCTCACGCTTTGCGTGGGCTGTTATTTTTTTGTGTGATGGAGGATTCGAACAAGGAGGGAGAAAGCCGCCTCTCTACCGTAGCTGTAAACTTTCGGCGTGCGTGTAGGGGAGGGGCTCTGTTCCCTCCCGCCGACTTCTGCAGATTTTACGGGCGGGCATGGAAACCCGCCCCTATGACGGAGCGAGGAGGGCCTCGCTCCCTACGGGAAGCCGATGCGTTTCTATCATTCCGCGGCCATCAATTAAAAAGTTGCAATCGGATTTTGGATTTGTTATAATAATGATATATGGCCTTTTGTGGGCTGCGAAATCTCAACACCAAGGAGCAACTTATGCATCAGCTAAACATCGTACTTGTCGAGCCGGAAATTGCCGGTAATACCGGCAACATCAGCCGCACCTGCGCCGCAACCGGCGCACGGCTTCATCTGATCAAACCGCTCGGCTTCGAGCTGGATGACAAACGCATGAAACGCGCCGGTCTGGATTATTGGCACCTGCTGGATATCACCGTTTACGAGAATTTAGAAGAATTTTACGCCAAAAACACCGGCCCGTACTATTATTTCACCACCAAGGCACCGCACGTATACGCCGAGGTGGAATACCCGGAGATCGCTTATCTGGTGTTTGGTAAGGAGACCAAAGGACTGCCGGAGGACCTCATCACGCAAAATCTCAACACCGCTGTCCGGCTGCCGATGCTGGACGACGATACCGCCCGGTCGCTCAATCTTTCCAACGCCGTTGCGGTGGCCGCTTACGAGGTACTGCGGCAATGGGACTGGCCGTCACTGCGGCTGGGAGGCAAGTTTAAATAAGGAGGAATGCGCATGCCGGAACAGATCTTCACAGATGAAACCATGAAATTTCTACGCTTACTGGCCAAGGAATATCCCTCGGTGACGGCGGCGAGCGGTCGCATCGTCAATCTGCAGGCGTTGCTGAAGCTGCCGAAGGGCACCGAGCATTTTATGAGCGACCTGCATGGCGAGGCGGAAGCGTTTGTGCATATTCTCAACAGCTCCTCCGGCGTTATCCGCGAAAAAGCGGATGCCATCCTGGGTAGTCGTGTGCCCGAAGCCGAGCGCGCGGAGTTTGCCACCATGGTGTACTACCCGGAGCAGAAGCTGCCTATCCTGAAAGCTAAGCAACGCCACTTAAACGCGTGGTATCGGCTGACGCTGATGCGCCTCATCGACCTTTGCCGGTTGGTGTCATCCAAGCATACACGGGCGTTTGTGCGCGCGATGCTGCCAAAAAATACCGCCTACATCCTCGACGAGCTACTGCATGCACACTTTGAGGATCACGACAAAAACCTGTATTACGGTCAGATTATCGACAGCATTTTAGACGGCGGCTGTGCGGACGCCTATATCATCAGCCTGTGCGAGGTCATCAAACGGCTGGCGGTGTCGCGCTTGCACATCGTGGGTGATCTGTTCGACCGCGGCGCACGCCCGGACGTCATCATGGAAGAGCTGTCCTCGCGCCCGGCGGTGGATATCCAATGGGGTAATCACGACGTGGTATGGCTGGGTGCTGCCGCCGGTAGCCCGGTTTGCGTGGCAGTTGCGCTACGCAACAGCCTTTCTTATAACAACTACGAGCTGTTGGAGGAGGGCTACGGCATCAATTTGCGGCGTTTGGCGCTGTTTGCAGATGCTACCTATACCGATACCGATCTTGCGCCGTTTATGCCCAAGCAAAACCGCCCGGATGCGCTGTACAGCGAGCAACATCAGCTACGCACCGCGCGCATGACCAAGGCGATCACGGCGATCATGCTCAAGCTGGAAGCGCAGGTGATCGCCCGGCACCCGGAATACGGCATGGACGACCGTGCATTGCTGAGCGCCATTGATTTCAACCGCCGCACCGTGACGGTGGACGGCGTGGAGCATCCGCTGGAGCATTGGGATATGCCGACGGTCGATCCCCGCCGTCCGACTTTGCTGACAGCAGATGAGCAATATCTCATCGACACGCTGACCTCATCATTCCGGCACAGCGAAAAGCTACAGCGGCACGCGCAGTATTTACTGAGCAAAGGCAGCTTGTATCACACCGAAAACGGTAATTTGCTGTACCACGGTTGTATTCCGATGACGGATGAAGGGAATTTTGCTACTGTTACAGCCGCCGGTCCGGCGCTTTCGGGCAAGCGGCTGATGGACGTGTGCGACCGGCTGGCACGGCGTGGATATTTTGCGCCGGAGGGCAGCGAGGAACGCCAGAGCGGACGGGATTTTCTGTGGTATTTGTGGTGCGGACCGCAATCGCCGCTGTTTGGACGTGCACGGATGGCGACCTTTGAGCGGCTGTTTATTGCCGACACCGCCACGCACGCTGAGCCGCGCGATGCCTATTACCGCATCTATAACCACGAATCGGTCGCCAAGAAGATATTAGCGGAGTTTGGGCTGGATCCCGATAGCGGGCATATCGTCAACGGCCACGTGCCGGTCAAGACGACCGAGGGCGAAAATCCCATTAAAGCCAACGGACGGCTGATCGTCATTGACGGCGGCTTTTGCCGTGCGTACCAACGCACCACCGGTATTGCCGGGTATACGCTGGTATATAACAGCCGCAAACTGTCGCTCCGTGTGCACGACAGTTTTGAATCGGCCGAACGCGCTATCTACGCCAATGCCGATATTGCTTCCCGTGCCACCGACGTGGAGCAGGCTCCAAGACGGTTACTGCTGGAGGATACCGACGAGGGCACGCGGTACCGCGAGGAAATTGCCGACCTTAAAAACCTGGTTTTGGCCTACCAGAAAGGCTTGCTGAAGGAGCATAGATAAACCGAAAGCCGTGTGTTTCACGTGAAACACACGGCTTTTGCAGTTGGTTTGCAGTTGTCGATAGAGAAGTGTTGCGGTTTTCACCGTTTTTTCGCAAACAGCAATCTCTCCCATCAGCCTACGGCTGCCACCCTCCCTTGCACAGGAAGGGGTACTCATGCGGGCATAGAAATCCGCCCCTACAACGGCGGAGCGAGGAGGGCCTCGCTCCCTACGGGAAGTTGGTGCTGTTATTTTTTTGTGTAATGGAGGGAGAAAGCCTCCTTTCTACCGCAGTTGCAAATTTTTGGCGTGCTTGTAGGGGAGGGGCTCTGTTCCCTCCCGCTGAATTCTGCAGATTTTACGGGCGGACATGGAAACCCGCCCCTACGAAAACACACCTTAATTATTCACTATTCATTTTTCATCATTCATTAAAAAATCCCACCCTATGGCGCAGCGCCCAAGGGTGGGATTTTTTGTTAGATATCAATACGGCCGTACAGCTTGATGTCGCTGTTTTCGGTGCTGGAGTAGGTTTTCTCCGGCGGCGTGACACCGTCGGCATCCGGCAGCGGATTCTGGCGGCTCACAAACGCACGCACCTCGCGCGGCTTGTAGGGGATGGTGTACGGATCGCTACGCTTCTCACGCTTCGGCGCATCGACACGGTTGCCGTTACCGCCGCGATTACCGCGACGGCCACGGCGATTACCGCCGTCACGGCCGCCCTGCGGCGCATCCTTCATCGGGTTATCATCCGACGGCCCGATGATGACGTGGCGGTTGGGCTCTTTGCCAACACTCCACGAGGTCGCACCTTCCACCTTCTGCACCGCGGTGTGAATGATGCGGCGCTCATACGGATTCATCGCTTCCAGCGAGAACTTGCGGCCGGTCTTAGCGGCACGGGCCGCATGCTTGGTCGCCATGCCGGAAAGGGATTCCTCGCGGCGCTCGCGGTAATTGCCGATGTCGATAGTCACACGGCAGTAGCCCTCGTGACCACGGTTGGCAACCAGGCTGGTGAGATACTGCAACGCATCCAGCGTATCGCCGCGGCGACCGATGACAAACCCGAGACGCTCACCGTCCAGCTGCAGCACGATACCGGTTTCGGTGGTGCTGACCTCGATCTCCGCATCCGGCGCACCCATGCCGCCCAGCACACCGGCGAGGTAATCCTTCGCACGCGCGGCGGCTTCGGTGAAGTCGGCGGAGCTTGCCGGTTTTTCGGCTTTCTTTTCCGCTTTTTTCTCAGACTTCTTGGGGGCTTTGGCTTTCTTTTCGGACTTTTCAGCCGTTTCGGTCCATGCTTTCACAATGGCCGGCTGACCGCCGAACAGACCGAGCACCTTTTTCTGCGGCTGCTGCACGACCTCGTGCTGCAGCGCGGCGACGTCAACGCCGAGCTCGGCAGCGGCGGCGGCGAGCGCTTCTTCAACAGTCGCCGCTTCTTTGATGATTTCTTTCTTCAAGGGGATAACTTCCTTTCTTTGATCCGTTGCTTGCGGAAGTGGCAGAGGAACAACGGGAATAATACGGTGTTTGACTCCTTATTCTGCGGGAGTTTCGGGATCGGCGGGTTCTTCCGGCTCGGCAATACCGTCCTCGGCATCCACCACGATTTCCTCTTTCTTCGCCGGTTTTTTCTTCTTGTACGGCGCGGCCTTAGCTGCCGCCTCCTCCGCCTGGCGCTCACGGGCCTGGCGTTCACGCTCTTTCTTTTCGGCAATCTTACGGGCACGGCGCTCGTCGTATTCCTGCTGTGCCTGCGCACGCGCCTTGGCCGGATCGTAGATCTTGTTGAGGATCACGGTCTGCAACAGCGCGATGAGGTTGGAGAAGATCCAGTAGATACCCACAGCGCCCGGCACGACAAACGTGATATACAGAGAGAACAACGGCATCATGTACATCATACCGTTGGAGCAGCCCTGCGTCTTCTTCATAGCCGGATCGTCCGACTGCGGCTGACCGCGCTTGGCGTAATGCATGGACAGCAATGACGACAGCAGTGCGGAAACACCCGACAAAAGGCCGATCACCCACAGCCAGTTAGGAACAAAGCCCTGCCACGGGTTATCCAGCAACGAAACGCCGAACAACTGAAGCTGGTCGTGCACGTTTTCCATGCTCTCCCATGCGGCATTCGCTTGAGCAACATCACCCTTATAGTATTCCGTGAGTGCCGCCTGGATACGCTCGGTATTTTGTCCCTTATCCATGACGTTGAGCAGGCGAAGCTCGCGGTAGTACGAGTTCTCACTGCCATCCTGCGTGGTGATATACCACGACAGCTCACCTTCCGGGATAACGTTACCGTCGGCATCCACCTTCTGCTTTTTGCCGTCGATCTCTTTTTCCTGGTAGGTGACCGTCTGCACCGCCACGTTGATCGCACCGGAATCCACCTGCGTGAGATACTGCAGCGGCTGGTAGATATCGGCCAACACGCCCATCAGCACGATCATGGAGACCAGCATCGGCAAACAGCCACCGGTGAGGCTGACGCCTTCCTTCTCATACAGCTCCTGCTGTTTTTCCTGCAGCTTTTTGGGGTCGCGCGCATATTTCTTCTGCAAGCGCTCCAGACGCGGTGCTAAACGCGCTTTATCCATTGAGCTCTTCTGATTTTTCAGCGAGAGGGGGAAGGTGAGCAGACGCGTGAACAGCGTGAACAGCAAAATCGTCAGCAGATAGTTATTGAAGCCGATGGTGCTGTTGATAAAACGCAACACGTAACCGAAAATCCACGCAATCGGCTTAAATATCTCCATCATAAGGCATAGCTTCCTTTCTTATTTGCGGAAAGAAATTTTTTTGAATTTGAACTTCGGGTAGGTCTCCGGCACCGGGTCGTAGCCGCTGCCGCCCCACGGATTGCACCGCACGATACGCTTAAGAGTCAACCATCCGCCGCGCACCGCACCAAACCGCCCGATAGCCTCCAGCCCGTAATGCGAGCAGCTGGGGGAAAACCGACAGCACGGATTGCGCCGCCAGGACGAAAACGTTTTTTGGTACAGTCGAATAAGAAACAATAAGACCCGTTTCATGTACAGCTCCTTACCCTTCACTCGGCTTGCGGCAGTACGCCGACTTCGGCAAGCGCACGGCGAAGCACCGGCACGATATCGGTGCTCTTGGCATACACCGTTTTCACACGCGCCACAAACACCAGATCCCATCCGGCCGGAATATCTGCCTTCACCTCGTCATAGGCCGCTCGGATAATGCGGCGGCACCGACTGCGCTGTACCGCACCGCCCAGCTTTTTGCCGGTGGTGATACCGGTACGGGTAACGCCCAGCCGGTTTTTGCGCGCATACACGATAACCAGCGGATCCACCGCCGACCGACCGTGGTAATACAGCGTTTTAAATTCCTTATTTAGTTTCAGGGTGACTCCCTTACTCATGACCTGCTCCTGTTCTACAAAAAAAGCCACCGCTGGGCAACCCCGGGTGGCCTTTTTCATTAGTAGCTCAGTTTTTTGCGGCCCTTGGCGCGACGACGAGCAAGAACCTTGCGGCCGTTTTTCGTCGACATTCTTTTCATGAAACCGTGTTCCTTTTGCGCATGGCGCTTTTTGGGCTGGAAAGTACGCAGCATATCTCTTCGCTCCTTTTCGTGTTCTCGTTTCCCGCGAAGCGGAAATTCCGATTACTATTTTTTTGCGGGAAACCCCGGCTTTTACATATTTGGCCGTTGACACAAACGCAGTCTTCCGGCAATTATGCATTATACCTTATAACCGGGGCGATTGTCAACCATAATTTTTTATTTTTCTTTTTTTCTTACATTTGTAGCTTTTTGGCCGAGGAATGAAAAAAATCTGCGTAAAATCGGGTTTTGCTATTGCATTGGGAACGTTCTTGTGTTATACTTCTAATATATATGTATAATTTAAATATATATATAATTTTATTTAAGATATCTACTTCTTAATGCATAGTGCTTCAACCTAGCATTGCAGTAGGAATGTAGCGGGTTTGCACCCATTTTGCAGTATGTTACTATTCACATTGCACCTACCGTTTGTGTTACCCTATAAGTAACAAAACAAAGGAGGTAGGAGCAATGAGCTACTACAATTTGAAAAAAGAGGAACTTCTTATGAAAAACATCCAGGAAGTATGGGACGCTATTATGGTCGTCCTCAAAAACGACCCGACACTCAGCGACGCGGTGTATGCGGCGTGGTTTACCTGCATTAAGCCGGTGGCTATCGAGGGGGATTCGCTGATTTTGTCGGTCGAGGGTAGCCTGCAAAAGCAGATGATCGAGAAATTCTCGGTGAACCTGGAAGCGGCTATCGAGGCAACGGTCGGGTTTCCGCTTCAGCCGGTGATCCGCGCAGAGGAGGAAGAGCAGGCTAAGGCGGAGGACGCCCGGCACGATGCCCGTCTGCGGCACGATCTCTCGTCCTACTACACGATGGTCAACGCGTTCTACACGTTCGATACCTTCGTGGTAGGACCCACCAGCGACCTGGCGTACTACGCCGCCCAGGCAGTGGCAAAACAGGTGGTGGAAAACCTGCGCCATCCCGAGCAGCGTACCTTCCAAAATATCACCAACAATCCCCTGTTCATCTGGGGCGGCAGCGGTCTGGGCAAGACCCACCTTCTGCACGCCATCTGCAACGAGGTACACAGCCACGTGCCGGATGCCAAGCTGCTGTATACCACCTGCGATTCGTTTGTCAACGATTACATGGACGCAATGAACAACAAGACGTGGTCGGAGTTCCGCCAAAAATACCGCGACGTCAAGCTGTTGCTCATAGACGATATTCAGTTCCTGCAAAAGAAAGAGCAGATGCAGGTGGAGTTCTTCAACACCTTTGAGGCGATCACCAACTTCGGCGGTCACGTGGTGCTGACGTCCGACCGTCGTCCTAACGAGATCGCTACGCTGACCGACCGCCTGAGAAGCCGTTTCGAGCGCGGTATGCTGGCCGATATTCAGCCGCCACCCATCGAGACACGTCTGCTTATCGTGCAGGCAAAGGTTGCGGCGCTTGGTTTCCACATGGACAAGCGTGTGTGCGAGTACATCGCCCGCGAGCTGAAAACCAACGTCCGTCAGATCGAGGGCGTTATCAACCGTCTGCACGGTGAATACCTGCTCGCAGGCACCGTTCCCAACGAAAAAACGGCCGAAATTGCGATCTCTAACGTGCGCAACTCCGACCAGCCGGTTTCGGTGACGGTGGAGCGCATCATCAACGAGGTCGCGCGCACGATGGACGTTAACCCGGATGACATCCGCAGTAAGGGCGGTAACGCACAGATCCGCAAGGCGCGGAAGGTGGCGGCGTACATCATCCGCGAGATCACGCGCATGAAGACCAAAGAGATCGGCAACGAGTTCGGCGGTCTGGACCACTCCACCATTTCGTATGCCACCGCCAACGTCGAGGCGAAAATGAAGAGCGATTCCGACTTTAAGCAGATGGTAGAGGATATTCTGAACAACCTGAAAAACGAGTGTTGAGCTTTTGGTGGAAGCACAGTTGAACGCGTTGAAAAAACGACGAAAATTCAACCAAAAACTCCACGTTGTTGAACTATTTTTTCGGAGCACGATCCGGCAAAAAATCTTTCAACACCTTCCACAACGCTTCAACACCGGGCGGTGAAATTTTTAGCGGCGATTTTCCGCGCCGATTGGCGTTTTTTTAAAACTTCAACCATTTCACCGGGTATACTAATACTAATAACTAATTACAGTTGGTTATATTATGAACAGCGAAAAGAAAATTTTGACACACAAAGGAGATATGTTGAAATGAAGATCTTGTGCGACAAGCAAACTCTGCTGACGGCGGTCACCAACGTGAGCCGTGCGGTATCGGGCAACAAATCTATCCTGCCTGCGTTGGAGGGTATCTTGATGCGCGTTAACCGCTCGTCGCTTTTCCTGGCCGGCTACAACAGCGAAATGGCTATCACCACCACCATCGAGGTCTCGGTATCCGAGCCGGGTGAGATCGTGCTGCCGTCCAAGCTGTTTACCGATATCGTCCGCAAGCTGCCGGGCGACGAAGTGGAGCTGACGGTCGATGACCGTCTGGCGGTCAACATCAAGAGCGGTTGCTCCGATTTCAACATTATGGGCATCTCCTCGTCAGAATACCCCGAGATCCCCACGGTCAATGACGGCGTGGGCGTGATGCTGCCGCAGGATACGCTGCACAGCATGATCCGCCAGACCATTTTCGCGGTTTCGTCCAATGACGAGCGTCCGGTACATAAGGGTGTGCTGTTCGATATGGAGGAGGGCGTGCTGCGTCTGGTGGCTGTGGACGGCTCCCGTTTGGCGTTGCGCTCGGAGAATATCCAGAATACCGACCGCATGCGTTTCGTCGTGCCGGGCCGCACGCTGCAGGAGGCGATGCGCCTGCTGAATCCGGACGATGCATCCATGGTGGCGCTGGCTGTCGGCCGCCGTCATATCATTATGGAAATTAACGGCTACGCGGTGGTGTCCAAGCTGTTGGAGGGCGAGTTCCTGCCCTATCAAAAGGCTATTCCGAAAACTGTGAAGATCAACGTGGGTGTCAACACCCGTGAACTGATCGACGCGGTGGACCGTGCTTCGCTGATCATTAACGACCGCATGAAATCCCCGATCATCACCAAGCTGGAGCCGAATACCGTGACGGTGAAATGTAATACGCCGATGGGTAACGCTTCGGATATCGTGCTGGCGAGCGTGCAGGGCCTCACCGACGAGGACGGCATGGAAATGGGCTTCAACAGCCAATATCTGTTGGATGCGTTGAAAAATACCGAAAGCGACGCCGTGCGCATGGAGCTCAACGATGCGCTGTCGCCGCTCAAGATCGTGCCGGTGGAAGGGGACTCGTTCCTGTTCCTGGTCATGCCGGTCCGTATGAAGCGGTAAGAGATCATGAACAGTATTACGATTACAACCGAATACATCCGTCTGGACGAAGCGCTTAAGCTGGCAAACGCCGTTATGAGCGGCGGCGAGGCTAAGCTGCAGATCCAGGCGGGGATGTGGAAGGTCAACGGCGATATCTGCACCATGCGCGGCAAAAAGCTCCGCGCCGGCGATACGTTTGAGCCGTTTACCGGCGGTGTTGTGTGGGAAGTGACCGTCGCATGACCGTCCGGCAACTGAAACTGGCGGATTTCCGCAATATGACCTTTACGGATTGGCAACCGGGCGAGCTGGTCAACGTTATCTGTGGGCAAAATGCGCAGGGCAAGACCAATCTGCTGGAGGGGTTGTGGCTGTTTACCGGCGGCAAGAGCTTCCGGGGCTCTAAGGACCCGGAGCTGGTACGCATCGGTGCGGAGCGCGCACGGTTGCAATGCACCTTTGATGCCGAAAACCGCACGCAGACCGCCGAGATACACATCGAAAAGCGGCGTAAGGCCATCTTAAACGGTGTGCCGGTATCGTCGCCATCCCGGCTGACGGGGCTGTTTGGCGGCGTGGTGTTTTCCCCCGACCACCTGATGATGGTGAAGGGAAGCCCGGAGGGGCGTCGTCGTTTTTTGGATGCGGCGCTGTGTCAGGTCAAGCCGCGGTATATGTCCGTTTACACCGATTACGTGCATATTTTGCAACAGCGCAACGCGCTGCTGAAGGATTGGTTTCGCTATCCGGATGACGATCAGTTGGCGGCATGGAACGCACGCATGAGCGCGGCGGCCGCCGAGGTGGTGGTTGCGCGGCGGGATCAAGTGGCGCGTATGAGTGGCTATGCCGAGGAGTTTTATGCCGGGTTATCCTCCGGTAGGGAGAGCTTTTCGATGGCGTATGAGCCGGAGAAGGGCTACGACGGCAAGACCAAGGACGAGATTGCCGCTATGTGGCTGCAGGCGATCGAAGCCGCCCGCAAAGCGGATATCGGTGCCGGGTTTTCCACCGTTGGTCCGCACCGTGAGGATCTGTCTGTATCGGTGGCGGAGTTGTCCGCGCGGTCGTTTGGCTCGCAGGGGCAGCAACGCAGTGCGGTGCTCGCGCTCAAAATGGCGGAGGCGGCCGTGTTGCGTGACGTGACCGGCGAACGCCCGGTCATCCTGCTCGATGACGTGATGAGCGAGCTGGATGAAACACGCCAAAGCTATTTAATGAATCACCTCGAGGTTTGGCAGGTGTTTATCACCTGCTGCGATCCCTCTACTCTCACACGCCTGACCGACGGCCGTATCTTCCGCATGGAAAACGGCAATTTGGCAGAAGGGTGAGAGGGGGCTCTTAATCACCTCATCCGTCACCTGCGGCGACACCTTCTCCTCGAGGAGAAGGCAATAGGCCGGTATAGCTAAAAAAGAAAATCGCATAACAAAAAGCCTTCTCCTTTTAGGAGAAGGTGGCCGAGCGAAGCGAGGTCGGATGAGGTAATGAAAAAATCAAGAGAACAGCACCGCTTAACACCGAACGCACAAGTTCTTCGTAAAGAAATGACAAAAGAAGAACGGCGGTTGTGGTATGATTTCTTAAAAACATTACCTATTACCGTTCATCGTCAGAAAATCATTGGCAATTATATAGCGGATTTCTATATTGCCGGTGTGAAATTAGTCATAGAACTGGATGGCTCGCAGCATTATTGCGAGCAACACCAAATAAAAGACGCTTTACGGGATGAGTATTTTAATAATCAAGGAATTACCGTTAAGCGATATTCTAACGCGGATATCCACTATCGTTTTCGTGAAGTGTGTGAAGATATTTGGAATTTTCTAAATCTTTAAGAAAAACGTTTAATCACCTCATCCGTCACCTGCGGTGACACCTTCTCCTAAAAGGAGAAGGCAATAGGCCGGTATAGCTAAAAAAAGAAAATCGCACAACCAAACAGCCTTCTTTTCAAGGAGCAAACAGCAACTGCAATTTATATACAATTCTACGTTTCACGTGAAACGAAAGGGAGTGGTGAGATGTATCTGCATCTTGGGTCTGCGACCGTCGTGCAGGATTACGAGATCATCGGGATCTTTGATATGGATAACACCACCGTTTCCCGGTACACGCGCAAGTTTTTAAATCGCGTGGAAAAAGAAGGGGAGGTCGTCATGGTTTCGGACGATATCCCGAAATCCTTTGTTTTTTGCCAGATCGCCGGGCGGCCGGAATCGGTTTATCTTTCGCAGTTAAACCCGGCCACCCTGCACAAGCGTCTGGATGTGAAATAAATCAGAAACCTGTAAAGATTCAGGAGGAAATACCATGAGCATCGAAGAAGAAAAGTTGGTACCCGATGTTGTCGAGGAGGAATATGGCGACAGCCAGATTCAGGTATTAGAGGGTCTGGAGGCTGTCCGTAAACGCCCTGGTATGTACATCGGTTCCACCGGTCCGCGCGGTCTGCACCATCTGGTGTACGAGATCGTGGATAACTCGGTGGACGAAGCGCTCGCCGGCTTCTGCGACCATATCGAGGTCGAGATCCTGCCGGGCGACGTCATCGGCGTGCGTGATAACGGTCGTGGTATCCCGGTCGGTATGAACGAGAAGATGGGGCTGCCGACCGTGACGGTCGTGCTGACGGTGTTGCACGCCGGCGGTAAGTTCGGCGGCGGCGGCTACAAGGTAGCCGGTGGTCTGCACGGCGTGGGCTCTTCGGTCGTTAACGCCCTTTCGGATTGGCTGGAGGTGGAGGTCTCGCGTGACGGTGAGATCCACCATCAACGCTTTGAAAAAGGCAAGGCGGTCACCGAACTGACGGTTATCGGTAAGACGGATCAGACCGGTACGTACGTAAAGTTCAAGCCGGATGCATCCATTTTCACCGATACCACCGAGTTTGAGTACGAAACGCTGGAAAAGCGTATGCGTGAGCAGGCATTCCTCAACGCCGGTCTGCGCATTACTTTGAGCGACCTGCGTGATGAGGACGATATTAAGACCGAGACGTTCTGCTACGAGGGCGGTATTTCGGAGTTCGTCACCTACAACAGCCGCGGAAAAAATCCGTTGCACGATGACGTTATCCACATTTCGCTCGCCAGCGGCAGCTCCATTGCGGAAGTTGCACTGCAGTACAGCGACAGTTATTCCGAGAATATCCTGTCCTTCGCCAACAACATGCTGACGGTGGACGGCGGTACGCACGAGCAGGGCTTCAAGGATGCGTTACAGCGTGTGCTCAACGATTATGCGTTTAAATTCGGTCTGCTGAAGGAAGGCAACGCCAAGCTGAAGGGTGAGGACACCCGTGAGGGTTTGACCGCCATCATCAGCGTTAAGCTGGAGGACGCACAGTTTGAAAGCCAGACCAAAGCCAAGCTGGGCAACACCGCTATCCGTACGCTGGTTTCGCGTCTTATCAAGGAAAAGCTGGTGCCGTACCTGGAGGAAAATCCGGTCGTGGCAAAGGCCATTCTCAACAAGGCCATCGGTGCGGCGTCTGCCCGTGAAGCGGCACAGAAGGCGCGCGAGCGTGAGCGCAGCAAGAAAGGCTTGCTCTCCACCCGTATGCCGGAGAAGCTGGCCGACTGCATCCTGAAAGACCCGGAGCGCACCGAGCTGTATATCGTCGAGGGTGACTCCGCCGGTGGTTCGGCTATTTCCGGTCGTGACTCCAATTTCCAGGCGATCCTGTCGCTGTGGGGTAAGATGCTCAACGTGGAAAAAGCCCGTGCCGATAAGGTGTACGGCAACGATAAGCTCAACCCGGTCATTGTGGCGCTCGGCTGCGGTCTGGGCGACGACTTCGATCTGTCCAAGCTGCGCTACGGCAAGGTCATCATCATGGCCGATGCCGACGTTGACGGTGCGCACATTTCCACGCTGCTGATGACCTTCTTCTTCCGCTACATGAAACCGCTGATCGAGGAAGGCCACGTCTACATTGCCCAGCCGCCGCTGTTCAAGGTGGCGAAGGGCGAGAAAAATGTGCGCTATGCCTACTCGGATGCGGAACGCGATAAGTACATCGAGGAGCTTGGCGGTAACGTTAGCATTCAACGCTATAAGGGTCTTGGTGAAATGGATCCGGAGCAGCTATGGGAGACCACCATGGACCCGGCGGTGCGTTCGATGATCAAGGTGACTATCGAGGATGCGCAGGCCGCCGATGCGACCATTTCGGTACTGATGGGCGACCAGGTCGAGCCGCGCCGTCTGTTTATCGAGCAAAACGCCAAGTACGCAACGAACCTGGATATTTAAAGCCGGTATTCACCTTTCGCCAAAGGAGCGACGTTATGCTGGAGCAATTCCATCGATTTGAATCAAACGTAACCGCGCCGGATGGCGGTAGCTGTCGCTGGCATGCACGGTACGTGCTGGAGCAAGCCGAGATTCGCCGGGCGTTGACCTGCTCGGAGCACCGCCGTACCAGTCCGGTGAAAATTGCGGTGGAAAGCGGCATCGTGGCCGTCGTCGGCATGTTGTGTCTGGTCAACTACTTCACCGACCCGGCCCGGACGGCCTCTACGCTCACCATCGGTATTTTGTGTTTTGTGCTGGCGGCGATCGCTTCGCTGTACAGCCCGGTCTCCGTATGGCTGTTGGCCAGGGGAGAGGCACGCAAACAGAAGAAAGTGAACGTGTGGATATCGGATACCGGCATTGGATTTGGCAAACAGCCCGAACATTACAGCGAGCTTGCGTTTAACGAGCTGACGGTACTGCCGGCGGAGGATATGCTGGTGCTGATGCCCGGCAAAAATAGCCTTGTCGCACTGCCAAAATGCGCTGTAGATGAGGAATGCTGGGCGTTTTTACAGCAGAAACTGACGATTTCCTATACCAAACGCCAGCTTCGTGAGCAACAGAAAGGAACGAATCAATGAACGACGTCCCGGAAACGGTGGAAGTCACCCCGGAGCCTCAGCCGCTTGTAGTGACTGCCGCTATCCCGATGACACGGGATGAATATCTGTCAGCGCAAAAGTATGTAGGCAAGCAAAGCCGCTTGTTCCGCTGGGCGTGGCCCGTGACCGTGCTGTTTATGGCGTACATCACCATGGCGTTGGCTGCTAACTACATCAGCGAGACGCAGTTTACGTGGATCGCTACGTGGACGGTATTTGCCGTCATCGGCGGCATTGCTATGGAGATCCTCTCCCGGAAACGCCGCAAGCAGGCGGTGGAGGACTCCTACGCCTTCTACCGCACCATGCGTGGCGAGCAGACCGACCAACTGCGGTTTTATGCCGACCACCTGGAATATATTTCGCTTCGGCGGCGGTTGTCTATTCCGTACGACGACGTACTGGCATTCCGCGAGGATGAGCAGAAGTTCGCGCTGTATACCGATACGACCATTGTGGTGCTGCCGGGGCGCAGCCTGACCGCCGCGCAGGCCGAAACCATCTATAACGTGCTGATTGCCGGAGTCGCCGGCGACCGCATTTTCTGTCGCAAACCGTTGCGGCCTCTGCTGGCAGAGCCGATTGCGGTGCCGGAGATTCCCGACCGCCCGGTCACGCCGCCGCAATACTTCAACCGTCCGCCACTGAAAATGGAGGAACAGCGCGTACTGGCAGAGCTCAATCAAAGCATCGGCTCGGTGCGATTGGTGCTATCGGTGCTGGCAGGGTTGATCACCGCTATGCTCGTCGACCCCAACGGCACGTTTATGTTTACCGAGGTGCTGTGCATGGTTGCCTGGACGTGGCTGTCGCTGTTGCCGGTGGTGCTGTACAGCCGCCACGTTGCCAAAACGGTCCGTCCGCGCACCATCGGGATGTCGCTGGGGCTGACCGGCATTACACTGTACCTGCCACACGGCGAGATGTTCGTGCGCCGCGATATGCTTTCGGCACGCAACAACGGCGAGGCGCTGGTGGTGCAAACGCCGTACGACGTGCTGTATTTGCGGTTTGCCGATATGGCATCCACTACCCAGATAGAGCAGTATTTTCGGGTATAAAATGTATAAACTATAGCGCATATTACGCTTTGTATTAACAAAAACCTAACCCCTTGGTTGTAAGGAGGAGCTTTCATGGACGAGATTTTGAACAACGGCACCGCCCCGGAAGAAGCACCGGCTGGCGGTTTGACCGGCAAACTGATCGAGGCCGATCTGGAAAAGGAGATGAAACGCCGGTTTCTGGAGTATTCCGTATCGGTGTTGGTGGCGCGCGCCCTGCCGGACGTGCGTGACGGCTTGAAGCCGGTGCATCGCCGTATTCTGTATACTATGCACGAGAACAACCTCACGCCGGACAAGCCGTACCGCAAGTGCGCGGATACGGTCGGTACGGTGCTGGGCCGGTATCATCCGCACGGTGACGCTTCGGTGTACGATGCGATGGTGCGTATGGCGCAGGATTTCTCGTTGCGTTATCCGCTGATCGACGGTCACGGTAACTTCGGTTCTATCGACGGTCACTCGGCGGCCGCCTACCGTTACACCGAGTCGCGCATGAACAAGATGTCGCTGGATATGCTGGTGGATATCGACAAAAACACCGTCGATTTCGCGCCAAACTACGACGACCGCTTGAAGGAGCCGGTGGTGCTGCCGTCCCGATTCCCCAACCTGCTGGTCAACGGCTCGTCGGGTATCGCTGTCGGTATGGCGACCAACATTCCGCCGCACAATCTGTGCGAGGTGGTGGATGCCATCTGCCTGCTCATCGACAATCCGGAAGCGGATCTGCCGGAGCTGATGGAATGCATCAAGGGCCCGGATTTCCCCACCGGCGGTGTTATCATGGGGCGTGCCGGCATTCGTGCCGCGTATGCGACCGGCCGTGGACGTATCACCGTGCGTGCGCGCACCGAGATCACCGAGGAAGCCAACGGTCACTATCGCATTACGGTGACCGAGATTCCCTACATGGTGCGCAAGCTGGATCTCGTCAAGAATATCTGCGAGCTCGCGGATGAGAAGCGCATCGAAGGTATCAAGGACGTTGTTGACTATTCCAGCCGTAAGGGTATGCGCATCGTCATCGACCTGAAAAAGGATGCCAATCCGCAGATCGTGCTCAACCATCTGTTCCGCTATACGCAGATGCAGACAACCTTCGGCGCGATCATGCTGGCGCTGGTCAACGGCGAGCCGCGTATCCTCACCCTCAAGCAGATGCTGGAGGAGTACATCAAGTACCAGGTAGAGGTCATCACGCGCCGCACGCAGTTCGAGCTGAAGAAAGCGCAGGAAAAGGCGCATATCTGGGAAGCGCTCAAGGTGGCGGTGGACTTCATCGACGAGGTCATCAGCATCATCCGCAAGGCGCCGGACCAGCCGTCCGCTAAGCTCGCGCTGTGCGAGCGCTTCGGGTTTGACGACGTGCAGGCGGACGCCATTGTGAAGATGCGCCTCGGTCAGCTTTCCGGTCTGGGTCGCCAGGAGATCGA
>JAFUPS010000048.1 GCA_017481085.1 Clostridia bacterium
ACCCGGCGTGTTGAACACCACAATACCCTTTTCGCCGCAGGCATCCACCGGAATGTTGTTGGTACCGGCGCCCGCACGGACGATCGCCAGCAGCGATTCCGGCATTTCCATATCGTGCATCGCCGCCGAACGGACCAGAATGCCGACCGGCGCTTCCACCGCCTCACCGACGGTGTATTTGTCGTCAAACAGATCGGTGCCACAGGCCGCGATCTTATTGAGTGTCAGAATATTCATATTACGCTCTCCTTACCCATTCTTCTTGGCGAAGTCGGCCATGAAGTCGACCAGTTTCTCCACGCCCTCAGTGGGCATAGCGTTGTAGATGGAAGCACGCATACCGCCAACCAGACGATGTCCCTTCAGGTTGACGAAGCCGGCTTCGGCTGCCTCGGCGCAGAACTTCTTATCCAGATCGGCGTTCGGGGACGTGAAGGTGACGTTCATCAGCGAACGGTACGGCTTTTCGACCGGATTATTAAAGAAGCTCTGGCTATCCAGGAAGTCGTACAGAATGCCGGCCTTCTTCACGTTGATCTGCTCCATGTTGGCCAGACCGCCGATATCCTCTTCCAGATATTTCATCACCAGACCGGTCATGTAGATGCACCAGCACGGCGGCGTGTTATACATGCTATCTTTGCTGATGATTGCCTGATAGTTCATCATGGTCGGGACGTTGGCCGCGGCGTTGCCCAGCAGATCGTCGCGAATGATTGCCACCGCCATACCGGCCGGTGCGATGTTCTTCTGCACGCCGAAGTAGATAGCGCCATATTTCGACACGTCCACCGGCTTGCTGCAGATGCAACTGGACATATCCGCTACCAGCGGCACACCCTCGACCTCCGGTACGTCCACGTAGGTGGTACCGAAGATGGTGTTGTTCTGACAGATGTGGATATAGCTGGCATCCGGCGTATACGCAAGCGACTTCACATCCGGAATATAGGTAAAGTTCTTATCCTCGCTGTTGGCGATAATATTGACCTCACCAAACTTCTTGGCCTCCTTGGCCGCCAGGTTGGAGAAGTTGCCGGTGACGATATAATCTGCTTTGCCGGTGGTCATGAAGTTGAGGGGGACCATCGCAAACTGCTGCGTAGCACCGCCCTGGAAGAAACCGATCTTATAGTTATCCGGCACGTTCAGCACGCGACGCATGGATGCTTCGGTCTCCTTGATGATCGCGTCAAAGGCAGGACTTCGATGGCTCATCTCCATAACAGACTGCCCGGACGTGCCGTATTCCAGCAGCTCGGACTGCGCCGTTTTCAGGACCTTCTCCGGCAGCATCGACGGACCTGCCGAGAAATTGTAAACTCTTGCCATAGTTCTCTACCTCCAAAAGATATTGCTAACCGATATACAAATATCGGTTGTTCATTCTATAATACGCCCATTTATTGCAATAGTCAATGCTTTAAAGCAAAAAAGTCACGTTTTTTTAGAAAAAACTCTCCCTCTGCACACCCCGTGCAGAGGGAGGGGTCATTTTATTCGGAAATAATCAGCTCCGTTACCATACTCGGATCGATCTTGACGGTGATCTTGGCATCCGCCGAGGCGATTTCTCCGCTGATACGAGCACCAGAATACACCTGCTGATAAGTATAGATGCGATCACCCTCGTCGGTGGCGGTCAGATCGAAGATGACATCATTACCGGACAGCGTAACGCACAGGTCCAAATAACCACCGTTATCCCAAATATTCGTCTCGCAAAGCGTATTGGTCGGGCGAGGCTGCATCTCAGTATCACTGCCGGAAGCAAAACGGAATTGACCGGCGCGCAATCGAACACCGTAGCTGCCAATGTAAACGTACAGACTGCCGGCCGCGCTGGCCGATGCATAAGTCGTCTTCATCGGAATGCGCACCGTGCTACCGTAGCCCACCGCCTTGTCGCTGGTCACCGATTTGGTGGTGCTATTCAACGTCACCGCATCGTTGCTATTCATATAGTCGAAGAAGGTGGGTATGCCCTCGACCTCTTCCCCTTGGATGACCAGCTCGGACACCTCACCGGTATCGATCTTGATATACACCTTCGCATCCTCCGATGCGATCTCATCGACAATACGGCTGTACGACTTGGTAAAAACGTAGGACGTACCGCCGGCACTGGTTGCCTTGACGTACAGCGTCACAGTATCGCCGGCCGGCGTAACCATGAAATCCAGCGTACCGCCGTTGTCCCACACATTAATAGGACAATCCATGCCGGCAAACCGTGCGATCTCCGCTTCGGAACCGCCAATGGTACGCGTATGTACGCGGAACTCCGCGCCACGCAGACGAATACCGTAGCTACCGATATACACGTATAGGCTGCCGTTGGAGCCAACGGTCGTCGTCTTCATCGGGATGTGCACGGTAGTGCCGTAGCCCACCACCTTATCACTGGTCACCGTGGTCGCCGTGCTGTTCAGCGTGATCGTATCAGTGCTGTTCATGTAACTGAAGAAGGAGGTCGCTTTGTTGTCGGTTTCTCCGGAATCCGGTTCTTCCTCCGTCGGCAGGTCGGGCAGCTCCCTCGTCTCCTCACCAAACATAATGGCACGGATGTTGTAGATCTCGTCAGCCGTTACACCAATGGACAGTAAATAATTTTCGGTCTTATCCATCAGCGTTTCGCCCTCGTACGCCTTAAGCGCCGTTAAGAACTCAGCAAAGGGATAAACCGTCCCCTGCGAGTTGCGCTCGCCGTATACCGAGAAGGACGTAAACTCATAGTCCTGAATGAGCGTCGTCTCCTCCACGCCGAGCAGTGCGTTCACCAGAAACGCCACCGTACCGGTACGGTCCGCACCGCCGGTGCAATGGAAGTATACCGGATAACTTTCCGGTCGGGCAAGCTTTGCAAACATCTTGCGGTAGCCTTCACCGTAATTTTGAATGCCGGTATCGTAGCCGCCGAGTGTATAGTATACCAGCTCCGCACCCGGAATAAAGCTTTCGGTGATACCGAGCGATTCGGTGGTATTACGGAAGTCGACCTCCGTCTTGATTCCCATGATGTCTGACATGGTGCGGATGCCCTTGTCCGTGATCTGAACAAAGTCGTAGGCCGTATCGGCAGACGGCGACAGCGCACCACCGCGATACAGCAGACCCTGCAGCGTCGTCTTGCCAAAGGAAGTAGCATAGCCGCCGATGTCACGGACGTTATACACGCCATCTACCGTCATCACGCGTGGGCCAAGGTCGGTCGTCGTGAAGGTATATTCCTCCGTCACACCTACACCTTCCGCCGTCACCTTAACATAGTAGGTGGTCGCTTTATACAAATTATTCACCGACACCGAGGTGGCATCGGCAGCCGCCGTCAGCGTAACTGCGTCACTGTAATCGCTCTCGGTCGCCAGCTGCACGGTATAGCCGGTCACGCCGGTCAGGGTACTGGCCCAGCTGATGACGGTATCTTTATTCGGGTTGGAAGATCCGTTGATATAATTGGCCACATTGCTGCCAGCCGGCGCTTCCAGATACGCCTGCGCCGCCGTGTGATACGGGTAGACCTTACCCACCGGACCGGTAATCAGCAGACCGGTATGTAGTTCCTCTGCCGCCTGCGAATACAGCACCATAGACTTAATCATATTCTTGAATGCAGAACCATAAGCACCGTCCAGCACCATGCGTGCGATAGCCAGCACGCTGACGGCATAGATCGAGCCGTTGGCGGTAACGGTATACACAGTATCCAGATCACCGGCACCAATGTCAGCAATCTCTAAAAAGTATTTCCCATCCTTGGAAACAGCACCATCCACCGGCACGTCGAAATACAGGCGAATGGCCGTGCGACTCTTGAGTAGCAGCGAATACCCGGCGAAACCCTCGGCCTTACCGGTTACTGAAACTTTCGGCAGCAACGAGGTATCCACCGCCGACAGCTCGCTCGTATACGCACAGTTAACATTGGCAGGGTTGCCAACGTTATGAGAGAAATAGGTTTGGACATAGGCACCGTAGTTCAACATAGCCCTGGCGGCCACTTTGTAGGCATCCACGTATTCACCGTTGATAATCGCCTCGGCATACTGGCCTACGGTGTAGGTCTTTTCGGCATACACGGTCGCACCGTCAGCCGATTGCAGCGTAGCGGTAATAGGTGTGGTCATATCCTTCGCCGGCACCGCTTGCGTAAACCAGTAATAGCCGTTGGCGTCCGTCGTCGGGGTAGTATGTGTCGTTTCCGTACCATTAAAGGATATCTTCATCACAGGGGACAGATCCCGGATGGCTTTCGGGATGCAGACTGCCATATTCAGATCCAGCGTATCCCCCAGCGTCGTCTGCGCACCCACAAAGGAAGCGACGATCGACCACATCTGCGTATCCGCATCGTACTGAAATGCCGTACGCTCGTATGTGACGGTCACGTCTGTTGTTTCAATCGAACCCGCTACATAAACGATCTCACCGTCTATCGGCTCGTGATAATTATCCGCCAAAGAAACATAGTAATTATTCGGCCCATACTTCGTAAACGTTCGGGCAGAGGTCAGTCGCGTGCCATCCGACAGATAAACGCCTCCGGTAGTAAACTGCGCACGCACCGACCAATCACTATAATATGGCAGCGAATCCTGCGGCGTTACCGTAAAATAAAAACCGTTGTCACCACTAGCCATCATGCTCTCGTTTAGCGCAACCGACTCCACCGTAGCTGCCGTCGCCGTCAGCAAAGCCGGTGTCGCCGTCAGTAACAGAGCAGCCGCCGCGCACACAGACACCAGACGTTTTTCAAAGCGTTTCTCAGACATATCCTACAGCTCCTATCGGGATATTTTTCTTCAGTATACCATAGCCACCACAGCGTTTCTAACACTTTTTTATGGAATTTGACAGTTTTTATAGATTTTTTTACCGTTCTTTATATTAAAAAGCAGCCCCTGCACGGTCGTGCAGGGGCTGGCTGAAAAAACATTACATATGGGCTTCTACGCGGTTGATCGCGCTAAGAATTCCCTTGAACGAGGCACGGTTGATATTGTGCGAACGGCCCACGCCAAAGCGCGCCACGCCGTCCGGGCAATTCAGCTGAATGTACGCCACCGCGCGCGAGTTGGCACCGGTGGTCAGTGCGTGCTCGCTGTACGACAGGAAGTGGAAGCCGTGTACGCCCACCTGCTCCAGCGCCGAGAAGAACGCGTCGATCGGACCGTTACCGATAGCCTCGACCCGCTTGTCCACACCATCTACCTTAATGATGCCGGACACCTTAACGTCGCTGCCCTCGTGACCGGACAGCTCGGTGACAAACATCTGGCCGAGCTCGTATTTGCGCTCCACGTCCACATAGTGTGTCTTGAACACATCCAGCACTTCCTCGGCCGACAGCTCGCGGCCGGCATCGTCGCACGCCTTTTTCACCATCGCGCCAAACTCCGGCTGCATGGCCTTCGGCAGATGATAGCCGAAGATCTCCTGCATAACAAAGGCGGCACCGCCCTTTCCGGACTGCGAGTTGATGCGGATGATCGGCTCATACTGACGGCCCACATCTGCCGGGTCGATGGGCAGGTACGGAATCTCCCAATACGGAGAATCCGATTCGGTCATATACTGCTTGCCCTTGTTGATGGCATCCTGATGCGAGCCGGAGAATGCGGTAAACACCAGGTCACCGGCATACGGCTGACGCTCGCCCACCTTCATGTTG
>JAFUPS010000049.1 GCA_017481085.1 Clostridia bacterium
GAGGCAAAGCCGAAGATTTCATCAGCGTTAGCTGATTTCATCCTTATTTTCTGCTTGTCGATTTTGGCGAAGTGATCAGTAATAGTGAGTAGTGAAAAAGTATTTCTGCACCTTGGCCCATATCTTCACAACATCAACCAAGGCCTCCCATCGGGAGGCCTTGTTTGTTTATGTGTCAGATTATAGCGCCTGCACGCTCTGGGCGTACAAGATCAGCGCGATCATCGCATTGCGGAAGTTGGTGGATTTGTTCTCGTTCGTCGCCACCATTGCCGCCGGCGACAACACGCTCAGGTTTTCGATGATCATATCGCCATACACCACGCGGTTGATCTTGCTGAGGTTGGCGGCATTCACGCCCTCCAGTTGGACGTAATAGCGATCTTTATCGCCATCCTTTACCGCCGTCATTTCCTCATCGTTAACGGTTACGGTGACCGCCTCGGTGAAATACAGACGCAGGCTGGTAACGTCCTTCAGTAACAGCGAGTAGCCGATAAACTTGTCCGAGCGATTGCTCACCGAGACCGCATATTGCTCGATATTGTTGATCTGCGCCAGCGCGGTAGCGGTATCGGTCAGTTTATCTGCGGCGGTCAAATCCTTGTTGGCGAGGTCATCTGTGAACACACCAAAGTAGTTCTGCGCCCACGTGCCGTAGTTGAGCATCGCCTTGGCGACCGTTTTGTGCGTATTGGTATATGTGCCGGTCGTGTCGTCGATAATGGTCATCGCATAGGTGCGGATGGAGTAATCCATATCCGTGCGGCTGCCCGCGGCATCTTCGTTGATCAACGCGCCATCCCACAGTAGCCGCGCGTTGACGTCCACCGTCATGTACGCCGCCACCAGCTCCAGCGTGAATACGTAGCCGTTGTAGGCCTCGTTAAAGGTGGCATCCTCCAATGAGATCGTTTCGGCGAACGTGTTGCCGTGGCGGTCGGTGTAGCTGAACTCGACCGACAAACGCGAATCATCCTGATATTCCTTACCGATAGCGGTGTAGAAGTTGAGCTGCAGCAGATCGGTCAGCGTGACGGTAGAGCCGGTAAACCGGGCAATGCCGTTGATGGTGGTGGTGTAGTAGGTGGTAGCGACCGCGCTGTCCTCCAGTCGATAGATCTGCGGCAATAGCATAGACGTCGACGTGCCGGAGGTATAGGTCGTGAAGCGAGGAGAATTTACGTTATAAAGGAATCGTCCATTACTATTATTTCCGTTCTGAATAGTGGCCGAACCGCCCGAGATCGAAATCGACCAGGTAGTCGTACCGCTGCCCCACGCCAGCTTTTTCACAGCCGTCGCGCCCAGAAGTGAGCCGCTGCTGTTTGCCAGCGTCCACGCGCCGCTGCTACCGCCGAGCGTCAGAACGACAGCGTCTCCCGGCAACGCCGTCAGCGTGCTCAGGTCGCTCGAGAAGGTTGCCGCAACATTGCTCATAACGCTGCTCGAAATGTTACCTGCCACAAAGCCCTTGGCATTCGTTGCAATCACCAGCTGATCTCCGGCCGTCAGCGTGGAAGCGTCCGTTACCAGCTTCCATTCGCTGACCGATTCGCCCTCTTCCATATACGTATACAGCGCGCGGAGGGTGGTGTCGGCCGTCGGTACGAACGTAGCGCCGGCGGCGTAATAGATCGGCTCGTCGGTGACGTTGTCGTACTCATCGACTACCCAACCGAGGAACGTGTGAACACGGCCGTCCACCGTCACCGTTTGGCCGCTTGCCGTCATATCCGGCAACGTGGTGCCGGACGCGCTGTTGCAGGAGATCTTCGCCGGAGCGATCACGCCCGACGGCACCGCAAACGACAGCGTATAGTTGCTGCCCAGCGCCGGGGTGTAAGTATCCTTGTAGGTATCACCGCACTCCGTGCAGGTGTGGGTGGTATAGCCCTGCTCAGTCGCCGTCGGTGGCGTTACCACCGCGTTGTAGCTGTGGCCGTTAGCCGCCACGGCTTCGTGACCGGAAACGTAGCTTTCGCAATCGTTGCAGTACACACCGGCGGTGAAGCCACCCTCGGTGCAGGTCGGCTCGGTTGCCGCCACGTTGGTGGTGTTTGCGTGATTATCGTTGGTCGGGATGACTTCGTGACCACTGATGTAGTTATCGCAATCGTTGCAATACACACCGGCGGTATAACCGGTCGCCGAACAGGTAGCATCCTGACCGGGCACGTCGGTGGTGTCGGCATGCGCACAGACTTCGGTGGTGTAATAGGTTTCACCAGCCTCGCTGAGCACGTAGAAGCCAAGGGTTTGGTCGGCGATATTGGTATTGATGCTGGTATAGCAGCGCCAATCCGGATTGGTGCGGTAAACGCCCACGTAACGGCTTGTTGCTGTGTTATACAGGTAACCGTCGACAATCGTAAATTCATTATTATCCGCATTGGTGCCCACACGTACACCGTTGTTGGCGTTGGTGCAATACAGCCACGTGGCGGTTGTGCCGTTCGGATAGATGGTGTAGGAGCTGCCGGAGCTGCTGATATTCCATTTCAGCGCATCGGCAGGATTGGCCGAGAGCTTATTGTCGCTCACCGTGACGATGGTGGCGTCCGGTGCATCGCTGGTGCCGTTACCGTTGGTCAGCGCATAAACCGTACCGTCGGTATAAGTAACGGTGATCACCACCGTATCGGTGGACTGGATGTTTGCCAGATCGGTCAGCACGTAGCCGCCGGTACCGCTGCCGCCGACCGAATAGGTGTACAGCGCGATAAGGGTGGTGTTTGCCTCGGCAATGAAGGTATCGCCGGCGGCGTAGTAGGTCGGCTCGTCGGTGACGTTATCTACCGCCGCTTCCACCCAACCGAGGAATTCGTAGGTATGCTCGCCGGTCGGCACACCGGCGGTCGGCAGGGTGATGCCGGTGCTGTTGCACTGCATGTTGGCGATACCGGAAACGCCGGCCGGAACGCGGAACGACACCGTATAGGTCTCGCCAAGGGCCGGGGTGTAAGTATCCTTGTAGGTATCACCGCATACGGAGCAGGTGTGCGTGGTATAGCCCTGCTCGGTGGCGGTCGGCGGGGTAACGACCGAGGTGTAGCTGTGGCCGAGCGCCGATACCGGCTCGTGACCGGAAATATAGCTCTCGCAATCGTTGCAGTACACACCGGCGGTGAAGCCGCCCTCGGTGCAGGTAGCACCCACAGCCGCCACGTTGGTGGTATCGGCATGCTCGCAGGTGACGGTCGTGCCGGTGTAATA
>JAFUPS010000050.1 GCA_017481085.1 Clostridia bacterium
GAGTCCGTTTACGCGCACCAAACGAAAACACGCCTTTAGGGCGTGTTTTTTGTTTGGTCAGTATAGGACGAGAACCGCGCGGTTCGATACGTGAGGTCCCGAGAATGCGAGCGCCTTGGCGCGATGCATGATCGGCTTGACCGAACCTATGAGAGCGAGTATAGGCGTAGCCTACGAGCGTTCAGTCCGTTTACGCGCACCAAACGAAAACACGCCTTTAGGGCGTGTTTTTTGTTTGGTCAGTATCTTCACTCTCCGAACTCCGCCTTAATGCGTTCATTCACACGCGCGTCCATGCCATTCGGAAGTAAAACCAAATCTTCCTCTTTTATGCTGATCTCAGCAATATCATCCTTCGCTCCGTATTGCGGAAAATTGACAAGCCATGTACTGTTAACGCATTCCGGATAACAAATCCATCCTTGCATACCTTTATGTACGCCCTCCTTAGCATACCGCTCTTTCTCAACAATAACCTCAACACAATCCATTTCTTTCATTTTATTTCCCTCTGCATGAAATAACCGGGCGGCCGTCCCTCGCGAGATGGCTGCCCGGTGTTTTTTGGTTATTTAGCGGCCGGCCTTCAGCTTGGTGAACAGCTTGACAAACCGACGCTTGATAAAGGTGATGAGCTTGCTTTCCAAATACACCAAGCCCACCGAATTCATGCGATACGGCACCAGCATCAGCTTGGTATACAGCGAGCGGACCTTGGCGCACGCCAGGCTTTCCTTCACGCGCGGATTTTGCAGCATCTTGGCAATTTCCGCCTTCTTCTCCTTGGGAGACAGCGTGCAGCCCGGGTTGGTGATGTTCTCTACACAGCCGATGAAACGCTCGATATAGCGGCGTGCCAGGAATTCACGGATCTCTTCGTTATCCAGATTCCAGTACTTGTAGAGGTCGACCATCCAGCCGTGCTCTTCCTCGCGCTTATCGTACATCTGCGGACGGTATTTAGCCGTTTCGCTTTCCGCACGGGCGCGCATGAAGTGATAGTACTTCTTGGACGAGACGACCACGCGCTCCACGTCGCACAGCACGCTGAGGTTGAAGGGGAAATCATCCCAGAACAGGTTGGGGAACAGCAAGCCCTTTTCGCGGATGTAATCGCCCAGGAACAGCTTGTTCCACGGCGTGTACAACAGGTTGTGATCGAACAACCGGGGGGAATTCTCGCGGAATTCCTGCTGGTTATACACCGCATCCGGCTGGCTCAGCTCCTGCGTCACATACTCGGTATCGCTGTAATAGGTATCAATGTAATAGCCGGTGACAACGTACTGGGCGTTGTGCTGTTCGGCCAGATTATACATATCCTCCAGCATGGTCGGCTCTGTCCAATCGTCGGGATCCATGAAGTACATATACTTGCCCTTCGCCTGCGGAATGGCCAGGTTGCGCGCCGAAGCCGCACCGCCGTTGGGCTTGTGGATCACGATGATGCGCGGGTCTTTAGCGGCGTATTCATCGCAGATCTCGCCACTACGATCCTTACTGCCGTCATCGACCATAAACAGCTCGAAATCCTGCAGCGTTTGCGCCTGGATCGTCTCAATAGCCTTACCAACATAATCCTCCACGCCGTAAACCGGCATGATGATGGAAACTTTTACTGTATGCTCCATGTCAGACACCTCTTTTAACCGAAGATCTCATCGACCTTGTTCAGCGCCGATTCGATGACCTTGTCCATGTCGTAATACTTATACTCTGCCAAACGGCCACCGAAGATGACCGCCTGCTCCGCATCGGCCAGCGCTTTATACTGCTGGAACAGCGTTTGGTTGCGGTCGTCGTTGACCGGGTAATACGCTTCCATACCCTCTTCCCACGAGGCCGGATATTCCCGGGTGACAACCGTCTTTTCCTGCGTGCCGAACTCAAAGTGCTTGTGCTCGATGACGCGCGTATACGGCGTTTCGCGATCGGTGTAGTTGACCACCGCCACGCCTTGGTAGTTGGGGGTATCCAACACCTCGGTCTCGAACTTCAGGCTGCGGTATTCCAGCTTGCCGAAGCGGTAATCGTAGAACGAATCCAGCGTACCGGTGTACAACACCGTCTCCGCCATGGCGTTGTATTTCTCGCGGTCGGCGTTGTAATCCACGCCGCAGATGACGTCGGTCCCCTCCAGCAGCTTGTCGATGATGACGTTGTAGCCACCCACCGGGATACCCTGATACGGGTCGTTGAAGTAGTTGTTATCGTAGGTGTAGCGCACCGGCAGACGGCGAATGATAAACGCCGGCAGGTCCTTACAATCGCGACCCCACTGCTTTTCGGTGTAGCCCTTCACCAGCTTCTTGTAGATGTCCTCACCCACCAGGCTGATGGCCTGCTCCTCCAGGTTTTTCGGCTCACCGGTGATCTTACTGCTCTGCTCCTGAATTTTCGCACGGGCCTCTTCCGGCGTGAACACGCCCCACAGCTTGGAGAAGGTGTTCATGTTAAACGGCAGGTTGTAGATCTCGCCGTAATAATTGGCGATCGGGGAGTTGGTGAAGCGGTTGAATTCGCACAGCTCGTTGACGTATTGCCACACACGCTTGTTGGCGGTGTGGAAGATATGCGCACCGTATTTATGCACCGTCACGCCGGCGATATTCTCACAATAAATGTTGCCGCCCACGTGGTCGCGCTTTTCGATGACCAGGCAGGTTTTACCGCGTTTTTTAGCCTCGTAAGCAAATACCGCGCCAAACAGACCGCTACCTACTACGAGATAATCATATTGTTTCATTCAGTTTCCCTCTCTTTTCAAAATGTGACAGAAGTTCCCAATATGTTGTTTTTATATTACTACATTACTGAATTATTGTCAACCGCAATTGCGGTTATTCCGGCCGTTTAAAGATGACAATATTGCAACTTTTCCCGTTGCATTTGGCAGCCGTTTTTCGCCCTTGATCGGGCGGTTTTGGGGTTTTGCGTATTTTTTGGTTTTTCGCTTTACATTTTTTATTTGACGTGATATACTATACCATATATATGTGGGAGTATCCCTTTCAGGAGGTCTTTATCATGAGCAAAGCAACCGATCTGCGCGAGCTGCTGCGCCAACCGGAGCAGTACGTCGGGCAAACCGTCACCGTGCAGGGTTGGATCCGCAACCATCGCAAACAAAAGAATTTCGGCTTTATCATGTTCTACGACGGCACCATCGCGGCCGATCTGCAGATCATTTACGATACCGAAACCCCCGATTTTGAGGGCATTCAGAAAATCACCAACGGCTCTGCCATCACGGTAGAAGGCGTATTCCAGACCTCGCCGGGCGCCGGCCAGGGCTATGAGCTGCACGCCACCGCGGTGAAGCTGGAGGGCGGCTCGCCGGAGGATTATCCGCTGCAGCCGAAAAAGCATACGCTGGAATACCTGCGCACCATCGGTCATCTGCGTCCGCGTGCCCGTCTGTTCCAGGCGACCTACCGCGTGCGCCACATTGCCGCGCAGGCCATTCACACCTATTTCCGTGACCACAACTTTGTGTACGTGCACGCCCCCATCATCACCGCTAACGACGCCGAGGGCGCCGGTGAGATGTTCCAGGTGACCACCATTCCGTTGGAAAAGATCAAGGGCGAGGTGGATTACGGCCGCGATTTCTTTGGTCAAAAGGCGGCACTGACCGTATCCGGTCAGTTGGAGGCGGAGATCTTCGCCATGGCATTTAAGCGGGTGTATACCTTCGGCCCGACCTTCCGTGCCGAAAACTCCAACACCAAAACCCACGCATCCGAGTTCTGGATGATCGAGCCGGAAATGGCGTTTTGCGATCTGGAGCAGCTAATGGACGTGGAGGAGGATTACCTCAAGTTCATCGTGCGCTACGTGATGGAAAACGCGCCGGAGGAGCTGGCGTTCCTCGATAAATTCTGCGGCGGCGGCTTGATCGACAAGCTGACCGCACTGGTCAACTCCACCGTGGCACGCGTGGATTACCACGATGCGATCGATATGCTCATCAACGCCGACGTGGAGTTTGAAAACACCCCGTCGCACGGCGGCGACCTCGCCAAAGAGCACGAGAAATATCTCACCGACGTGGCGTTTAAATCGCCGGTGTTTGTGAAGAACTGGCCGAAGGAAATCAAGGCGTTCTATATGAAAGACAACGGCGACGGTACCGTAGCGGCTGTTGACCTGCTGGTACCGGGTGCCGGCGAGCTGACCGGCGGTAGCCAGCGCGAGGACGATTACGATAAGCTCAAGGTGCGCATGGACGAGGTCCATTCCACCGAATCGCTGTCGTGGTATCTCGACCTGCGCAAGTACGGCGGCTGCACCC
>JAFUPS010000051.1 GCA_017481085.1 Clostridia bacterium
CTGTTTCTTGGGAGTGGCACCCAGCAAATAACCGGTCTTAAGGTCCTGCGAGGTATCACCGGCAATCGCCGCCACAATACAGATGATCGAGCCGATGGCAATAGCGGCCTGCATGCCGGAAGCACCCGATTCGCCGGTCAGCTTTAAAATCATGGTAGCAATGAGCAACGTAGCGATCGCCATACCGGAGACCGGGTTGTTGCTGCTACCGACCAAGCCGACCATACGGGACGATACAGTGGCAAAGAAGAAGCCGAAAATCACCACGACAATGGCGCCCACAAACGAAACCGGAATAGCCGGGACCAACCACACCGCCAACGTAAGCACCAGAATGGCGATGAGCACGATGCGGACGTTGATATCCTGCTCCGTGCGGGCAGCGCTGGCAGCACCGCTGACGTTAAAGCCCTTCAACGCATCGCGGAAGGTGCGCACGATCAGCGGCAGCGATTTCACCAGGCTGATGATACCACCGGCCGCCAGCGCACCCGCACCGATATAACGGACGTAGGTACCCCAGATACCGGCCGCACCGTTAGCGGCAAAGATTTCGCTGATAGTCAGCGTCGTTTCCGGGTACAGCACCAGCTGACTGCCAAAAATAACGATCATCGGAATAAGCACGCACCAGCTAAGCAGACCGCCGGCAAACATATACGACGCAATACGAGGACCGCAGATATAGCCGACCGACATGACCGCCGGGTAGATCTGCGTGCCGATGGCGCCCGGGTAGGTCTTGGTGGAGCCCTGCAACGACACCTCACCCGGCACCAGCTTTAGGCCGTCAACAATAAACTTAAATGCCGCCGCAAAGCCCATACCGGCAAACACCGTGCCGGCGTTGGCACCGCCCTGCTCGCCGGCAAGCATTACCTCGGCACACGCCTGACCCTCGGGATACGGCAGAATGCCGTGCTCTTTGACGATCAGCGCGTTGCGCAATGGCACCATAAAGAACACGCCAAGCAGACCGCCGATCAGCGCAATCAGCGTGATCTCCAGCAGATCGGGTTTTTCCATGATCCCCTCGCCGGCCCACAGAAACAGCGCCGGTAACGTGAAGATGGAGCCGGCCGCCAGCGATTCGCCGGCAGAACCGACCGTTTGCACGAAGTTGCTTTCCAAAATTGAGTTTTTGCGCATGATCACACGGATCACGCCCATAGCAATGACTGCCGCCGGAATGGAGGCAGATACCGTCATACCAACGCGAAGCCCCAGATAGGCGTTCGCCGCGCCAAAGATAATTGCCAGCAAAATACCCATAACCACCGAGGTTACGGTCATTTCCGGCGTGATCTTACTGGCCGGTACATACGGCTGAAATTCCTGTTTTTGCTCCATGATAATCCTTTCTGTCAAACAATGGTGACCGGCCCCTCATCAGTGCGTGTTGCATCTAGAATGTGAGTATCCAAAATAGAGATGACCGGAGACTCAACCGGTTTATCCGAATACACAACGATCTCATTTTCGTCCTTCAGCAGCAGACCGGGCAGATACAGCGATAACTGCGGACCGACCGACCAATAGCGGCCAAGGTTAAAACCGTTGACCACCACAAAGCCCTTTTCGAAGTTATCCAGATGTACAAAGCAATCCGCACGGCTATCCGTTTTGAACGTGCCCTTGTAAAACACCGGGCGCTCTGCTTCGATGCTGCCGCCGTAGGTCAGACCGTCCAGCGATTTCATCGGCAGGGTATATACCTCCCAGTTGTTAAGAAGCTGACGCGGACCGTCGGTAGAAACGGTGTATAC
>JAFUPS010000052.1 GCA_017481085.1 Clostridia bacterium
AATCAGCGCGAACAGGCATTTCCACAGGAAGCGCGCACCCATCGACGGCTCGCGCGAGGAACTGCCGGCTTCGGTGAGCTTGTTGTCCTTATAGCTATCGGCAAAGACTTTTTCGATCTCTGCCTTTTCGTCCATCGAGAGCGCTTCGCCCGGGATGCTGATATACAGCAGCTCCTGATCGGCAGCGGTGCCCTTGCGGACGGTGGCGTTATGGCCGAGTTCCTTGATGTCTGCCGCGATGGCGTTGGCATCCAGTTCGCCGGTGAAGGCGTACTGCAGCTCGTTACCGCCGCGGAAGTTGACGTCCAGCTCGGTGCCGAAAATGACGTTGAAGATCAAACCGACGACAAGAAGGCCGAGCGAGATGAACCAACAGATCTTACGGGCATTGATGTAATCAAAGTTGCCCTTCCACCAATTTTTCATGCGCGCTCACCTCCCAGCAGCCACGGTTTACGCAGGAACTTGAACCGTGCGATCGATTTCAGCATCAGGCGGGACAGAAGCACCGACATGATGAAGTTGAAGATAATACCCACAAACAGCGTGTAACCGAAGGAGTACACCGCGCCGGTGGTCGAGGCCGGGAACCAGTTGAGGAAGATCCACAGTACCTTCGCCCAGATACCGTCGGTCGGGCCAAACACGCCCATCAGCACGACGGCCACGATGGCGGTGGTCACGTTACCGTCCACAATGGCGGAGATGGAAGCGTGAGAGCCCATCTCGATAGAACCGTCGATGGTCTTGCCGGAGCGGATCTCTTCACGGATACGCTCGGCGGTGATGACGTTGGCGTCAACACCCATACCCATCGACATGATGATACCGGCGATACCCGGCAGGGTGAGGGTGAAGCCGTCGAGGAAGCTGAAGTAACCGGAGACGGCCGCGATAGAACCGGCAACCTGACCCAGCAACGCGAAGATGGCCACAAAGCCCGGCAGACGGTACATAAGAAGCATGTACACCGCGATCAGCGCAAAGCCGATGATACCGGCCAGCACCATGGCGCTCAGCGCGCTTTCACCCAGCGTAGCCGAGACCGAGCCGGAGGATTTGACTTCCACCGCAAACGGCAGCGCACCGGAGGTGATGTTGTTGGCCAGCGACTGCGCATCGGCCAGCGTTTCGAAGCTGCCGGAGATGGTGGCTTCGCCGCCGGTGATCTGTTGCTGCACCGTCGGGTTGGAGATCATGGTCGCGCCGTCGCCGTTATCCAGCCAGATGGAGATGGTCTCTTTGGCGGCGGCCGCTTTCTTGGTGTAGTCGGCAAACTTTTTCTCGCCCGAGGCCTTCAGATTCAGCACCACGACCGGCTCCATGGTGGTCGCCGTTTCGGAGGTTGCCTGCATCTGTGCGGTAGCGGATTCAATATCGTCACCCGTCAGCACGACGTCGCCGGTCGGCTTGCCGTCGCTGTCGGTCTCGTCGCCGTAGTAGAACGTGAGCTTAGCGGTCTGACCGAGCTCGCGGATGGCCTTATCGGCATCGTAGCTGGTTTCGTCGCTGCTCCACGGATAACGGACGATGACCGTATCGGTGGACGGATCGGAGTAGATCTCGTAGTCGGTGATGCCCTTGAGCACCATGCGCTCCTCGATCACGCCTTTTACACTTTCGAGTTGTTCGTCGGTCACGGTCAGATTCTTATCGACCGGGCCGAAGGTCGCGTCGACACCGCCCTGGATGTCTACGCCGAAACGAATTTCGGAGGCGCCTTTAATCACCGTATCCATGCGGTCGCCATAGTACGTATGGATGCCGAAGAAGGCGGTATACGTCAAGGCGAGGATCAGCACAGCCACGATGAAAAACACGGCTTTGGGTGTTCGTTTCATCTGTTTGTCCTCCCAGTTAAATATTTCCTATCGTGGTGTAGGGACACCACGACACATTACAATACATTATTATATAAAAAGCCACCGGAAAAGTCAATCTCTCCGGCGGCTTTTTTTACATTTTCATTCAATTTTCTTTTAGCCGAGCAGCTTGTTGACGGCGGCCAGCTCGGCACACACGCAAAACAGCGCCATGGCGACCTCCAGCTCGGCCACCGGAGGATAGGACGGTGCAATGCGCAAGGTGGAATCCTGCGGATCGTTGCCGTAGGGATAGGTAGCTCCGGCACCGGTCAGCACCACACCGGCCTCCTTTAGCAGACGGACGGTCTCCTTGGCCGTGCCGGGCAGTAGGTCGACGCTCACAAAGTAGCCACCGTTCGGCGTCGTCCACGTGGCGATGCCCTTGCCGGCCAGCTCCTGCGAGAGTGCCTTCTCCACCGCTTCAAACCGGGGACGAAGCACGGCGGCGTGTAGCTCCATGTGTGCCTGAATACCGGTGAGGTCACCAAAGAATTTCACATGGCGCAACATATTCATCTTGTCGTAGCCGATAGTCTGTACTGTCATGCGTTTTTGCACGTCGGCAATGTTCTTGGGCGAGGCGGCCATGGCACCCACACCGGCACCCGGGAAGCTGATCTTGGAGGTGGAGGTGAACATCATCACCATATCCTCATGCCCCAGCTTTTCGGCCTCGGTGTACAGATTGAGCAACGTATCGTGCGTGTCGCGCACGTGATGCAGGCAGTAAGCGTTATCCCAAATGATGCGGAAATCCTCCGCCGCCGGTTGCAACGCGGCCAGACGCCGCACCGTTTCGTCCGAATAGGTGATGCCAGTGGGGTTGGCGTACATTGGCACGCACCACATACCTTGACTGACGGATCTTTTACCAGCTCCTCCACCATGTCCATATCCGGGCCGTCCGCGCCGAGGGGGACGTTGATCATTTCGATGCCCAGAAACTCGGTGATGGCGAAGTGGCGGTCGTAGCCCGGCACGGGGCACAGGAACTTGGGAGCCTGCTCCGCCCACGGCTTACCGCCGCATACACCGCGCCAGTAGGCGGTGGAGAGATAATCGTACATCAGCGTGAGGCTGGCGTTGCCGCCTACGATGACGTTGGCTGCCGGCACGCCGAAGATATCGCCAAACAGTTGGCGTGCTTCCGGAATACCGCACAGAATACCGTAGTTGCGGGTATCGGTGCCGTCGGCGGCAAAATAGTCGTCCGCCGCCACGCAGGTGAGCAGGCCGGCAGACAGATCGAGCTGCTCGGCGCCCGGCTTGCCGCGCGACATATCCAGCTTCAGCCCGCGGGCTTTATAATCGTCATATACTGCCTGCAGTGCTTCGTGGCGGGCGATGAGTTCGGTTTTGGTCAGTTCGGTTAACAGGGGCATGATTGAAATTCACCTTTCAAATTGCATTTTGGTCACACAGTCCGCGCTCTATTATAATATATGCGTTTGTAAAATGCAAGTGATTTTATAAAAACTTGCAAATTTATCAAAAATTCCGTTATACGGTCAGGTGTTGCCGTAGGTTGTGACGGTAAGTCTTGGGTGTCATTTTCATAATGCCCAGAAAACAGCGATTAAATGTACGGGTGGAATTATAGCCTACCTCAAACGCAATTTCCGTGATGCTTTGGTCGCCGGTCTCCAGCAGCTCGCAGGCTTTGGCAACGCGCAGCGAATTGACGTAATCCCGAAACCGGATGTGCAGCCGCTCGTTGAAAAAGTGTGAAAGATAATAGGGACTGACTTGCAGGGTGGCGGCGAGAGTATCCAGCGAAATATCGTCGGTATAATGGTCGGCGCAATAGCGCAGAATGGCCGGTAATAGCGTGGTATTTTGGCTGCGCTTTTCTTCTAATGGCAACACCTTGAGAAGCTCGCTCAGCAATATCAACAGATGTCCTTTTATCGCCGTATCGGCAAAGCGGCTGTTTTCGAAATGGCAGGCAACAACGCCGTCGATGGCGGCCAGTATGGTGGGGTTTTGCACCGCGTTTTTCATCAGGGGCGAAACCGGCAAACGCGATTTGAAGTCCTGGTGAAACTCGGGGCACAGATCGGGGCTGACGATGAGCACGACGGCCTGCATTTGACCTGCGCCATTATGATAGTAGTGGATCTCGTTGGGAAACGCGATAAACAAGTCGCCGGGCTCTAAACAGACTTCCTTGCTGCCGGCGATCGCCCGCGCGGTGCCGGATTGCATATAAATGATTTCGATATGGCGGTGAAGATGCGGCGTGTTCACCAACCCGTCAGCAACAAAAACCGAGCTGTTGAGTGCGCGTGGCTCCAGATGAAAATTCATAGTTGTTGCCTCCATACAAAAGCGGAAAAGTGCAACTTTTGTCCTGTTTTTCCCGCTGTTTGACTTTTATTATAAGCAAGTAGTTGCTAAAATGCAAGTAGCAAAGGCCACAAATTGACAAAAAGGAGAGATTGCTTATGCTACGGTTACCGATTGCTTTGCAGCTTTTTTC
>JAFUPS010000053.1 GCA_017481085.1 Clostridia bacterium
CCGGATTGCAGGAGATATACACAATGCGCGCCGGATCCATGCGTGTGATCGTCTGCAGCAGTTGTTCGTCACAGCCTTTGCGCGGCGGATCGACCACGATAACGTCCGGCGAAACACCTTCACTACGCAACTGACGGGCAGCATCGGCGGCATTTCCGCACAGGAAGCGGGCGTTATGAATACCGTTTTCGGCAGCATTGCGGCGGGCGTCCTCTACCGCGTCTGCCACGATCTCCACGCCGATCAGCTCCTTCACGCGGTGCGCCATCGACAATCCGATAGTGCCGGTACCGCAATACAGATCAAGCAGCGTTTCGTTGCCGGTCAACTTGGCCAGCTCGGCCGCTATGCCGTAAAGTCGCTCGGCCTGCGTGCGGTTGACCTGATAGAAGGACAGCGGCGACAGGCGAAACTGCAGGTCGCACAGCGTGTCGGTGATGCTATCCTTGCCCCACAGCGCAAAGCCGTTGCGACCAAGGATAACATTGGTTCTCTCACGGTTGATGTTGACCAGCACCGAAACAACGCCATCTACACGGCGCAGGGCATCCACCAGCGCATCCGGCTGCGGTACTTTACCGGATGTGCATACTAAGCAGACCATGATCTCGCCGGTCTTCTCGGCGCGACGGATATAGATATGCCGCACCAGACCGCGGTGCTGTTCCTCTTCGTAGGCGGTGACGGCATGTGCCGGCATCCAATCTGCCACGATATTCAGGATTTCTGCAAACACCGCCGGCTGCAGCGCACAATCGCGCTGAGCGACGATGCGATGGCTGCGCGGCGCATAGAAGCCGATGAGCGGCTCGGTTTCGCCTGCCGCCACCGGGTATTGCGCCTTATTTCGATAGGCGTATTCCGACGGTGCGCCAACGATTGGTGAAACCGGCAGATCGATCTTGCCGATGCGTTTGATGCAATCCGCTACGTGTGCCTGCTTATAGGCCAGCTCGGTTTGGTAGGTGACGTGCCGCCAAGCGCAACCGCCGCATTTGCCAAACACGGCACAACCGGGATCGCAGCGGTCTGGCGATGGCGTGAGCAATTCTTCCACGCGACCGAAGGCGCAGTTTTTCTCTACCTTGGTAATGCGGCAGCGAATGCTGTCTCCCACCGCCGTGTACGGCACAAACACCACCAGACCGGACGGATGCTCCGTATCGGCATAGCGGCCGATGCCGTTACCGTCGGCTGAGGCGGCGGTGATTTCCAAGGAAATGATTTGATTTTTGGCAAGTGCCATTTGCGTTCACCTCACAGGCAGAAACAAACCTGCCGCGCGGAAAAACCGGCAGCAGGTTTGCGAAACGAAAGGATCATTGGTTGGTGCTCTGGTCTTTGACCACGACGTCGTGCGCACCACCCTCGATAATGGAAACGGAGCTCACCAGCGTCAGCTTGGCTTTCTCCTGCAATTCCGGGATGGACAGCGCACCGCAGTTGCACATCGTGGAACGCACCTTGGAAAGCGTCAGCGCGAGGTTGTCGTGCAGCGAGCCGGCATACGGCACGTAGCAGTCCACGCCTTCCACAAACGAGAGCTTCTGAGCACCGCCCATGTCGTACCGCTGCCAGTTGCGTGCACGGGCCGAGCCTTCGCCCCAGTATTCTTTCATATAGTTGCCGTTGACCATGACTTTATTGGTCGGGCTTTCATCAAAACGCGAGAAATAGCGGCCGAGCATGCAGAAATCGCAACCCATAGCCAGCGCCAGCGTGATGTGATAATCCAGCACGATACCGCCATCCGAACAGATCGGGATATACACGCCGGTCTCTTTAAAGTATTCGTCGCGCGCCTTGGCGACCTCGATAACCGCCGTCGCCTGACCGCGGCCGATACCCTTAGTCTCACGGGTGATGCAGATAGAGCCGCCGCCGATACCGATCTTCACAAAGTCT
Organism: Clostridia bacterium; assembly: GCA_017481085.1. Taxonomy (GTDB): domain Bacteria; phylum Bacillota; class Clostridia; order Oscillospirales; family Acutalibacteraceae; genus RGIG426. Next base: position 1,906 of record JAFUPS010000053.1, read on the forward strand.
GCGCCGGCCTCGGCCAGAAAACGGAAACCGTCACCGTCGACGACGTTGCCCGCACCAACCTTGACCGTGTCGCCGTATTTTCCGCGGATATACGCGATCGTGCGCGATTGCCACTCGGAAAAGCCTTCGCTGGAATCAATGCACAGCACGTCCGCACCGGCCTCCACAAGTGCCGGAACGCGTGTTTCGTAGTCGCGGGTATTGATGCCGGCGCCAACGATATAGCGTTTGTCTGCATCCAGCAGCTCCAGCGGATTTTCCTTGTGCTGGTCGTAGTCTTTGCGGAAAACGAACGAGGACAGCGAGCCGTCTGCCTTCACGATAGGCAGAGCGTTGAGCTTATGGTCCCAAATGATATCGTTTGCTTCTTTGAGCGTA
>JAFUPS010000054.1 GCA_017481085.1 Clostridia bacterium
AACAGGCCGACGGCCCATGCAACGACCTCGCTGCCGACCGACATAATGATACCGGCGAGCAGTACACCCAGCATAACCGCAAGCGACGCATGTTTAAACTTCATGTTCAGGATGCTGGCAGCCAGCGTGCCCGTCCAGGCACCGGTGCCGGGAATCGGAATGCCCACGAAAAGCAGCAATCCGGCAAAAAGACCGGCGCTGCCCTTTTTCTGTAGCTTAAGACCGGCCTTGCCGCCCTTTTGCAAGATCCACGTGAATGCCTTGCCGATGACCGGCTTATCGGCACCCCATACCAGCACCTTGCGTGCAAACAGAAAGATAAACGGCACCGGCAGCATGTTGCCGATCACGGCTACCGGATAATAGATAAGCGGATTTAAACCCATGGCTGCCGCTACCGGAATAGCACCGCGCAGCTCCACGATCGGCACCATGGAGATGAGAAAGATCCAAAGATAATCGCCAAGCGTTTCCCAGAACATAACCGTTCCTCCTCAAGCATATTGAAGTTATTGTACCTTAAAAACGGTATAAAAGCAAGTATTTCCTGAAATTAGTCTTGACAATTTTACAAAAATACCGTAAACTAATCGCATAAAAGCTGTGATCGGAAGACGCTTTTGTCAGGCGAGGCGCAGAGAGCTGCCGGTTGGTGTAAGGCAGTACCGCCGCAAAAGATATACCCCCGTGAGCTGCAAACCGAACGAGTTATTTCAGTAGGGGCTGCCGTGTGCACGCGTTAAGTGCGGATGTTTCATACATCGTAAGGCCGTCTTCGCGAGAAGCCGGTAAACTGAGGTGGTACCACGATCTCGATCGTCCTCTGTCGCTTAACAGCGGCAGAGATTTTTTATTTTCAGGAGGAATAAGCTATGGGAATTTATGAAGAATTGCAAGCGCGTGGCCTGATCGCTCAGGTTACCGATGAGTCGGAGATCCGTGAGATGGTCAATACCGGCAAAGCGGTGTTTTATATCGGCTTTGATCCGACGGCGGATAGCCTGCACGTCGGTCACTTCATGGCGCTGTGCTTGATGAAGCGCCTGCAGATGGCCGGTAATAAGCCGGTGGTGCTCATCGGCGGCGGTACGGCGATGGTGGGCGATCCGTCCGGTAGAACGGATATGCGCCAGATGATGACCAAGGAAACCATTGCGCACAATGTGGAGTGCTTTAAAAAGCAGATGAGCCGCTTCATCGATTTCGGTGAAGGCAAGGCCATCGTGGTCAACAACGCCGATTGGTTGCTGGATCTCAACTACGTAGAGCTGTTGCGCGACGTCGGCGCGTGTTTCTCGGTCAACAACATGCTGCGTGCGGAGTGCTATAAGCAGCGCATGGAGCACGGTCTGTCGTTCCTCGAATTCAATTACATGATTATGCAGAGCTACGACTTTTATCACCTGTATCAGACCTACGGCTGCAACATGCAGTTTGGCGGCGACGATCAGTGGTCGAACATGCTCGGCGGCACCGAGCTCATTCGCCGCAAGCTGGGCAAGGATGCATATGCAATGACCATCACGCTGTTGCTCAACTCCGAGGGCAAGAAGATGGGTAAAACGCAATCGGGTGCGGTGTGGCTGGATCCCAACAAGACCTCGCCGTTTGACTTCTATCCGTATTGGCGCAACGTGGCGGATGCCGACGTGCTCAAGTGCATTCGTATGCTCACCTTCCTGCCGCTGGAGCAGATCGACGCGATGGATAAATGGGAAGGCCAGGAACTGAATAAGGCGAAAGAGATCCTTGCCTATGAGCTGACTAAGCTGGTGCATGGGGAAGAGGAAGCCGAAAAGGCGCAGTCTGCGGCCCGTGCGCTGTTTGTTTCGGGCGGCGACAGCGAGCATATGCCCACCGCCGCATTGGCAGCCGAAGCGGTGACGGAGAACGGCGTGAATGCCATTGATCTGCTGCTCGCTACCGGTTTGGTCGCTTCGCGTGGCGAGGCCCGCCGTGTGATCGAGCAAGGCGGCTTGACGGTGGATGATGAGCGCATCGGTGACGGCCGCGCAATGATCGCCAAAGCGGCATTTGATAAGGGCTACGTCGTGGTACGCAAGGGCAAAAAGTCCTTCTGCAAGGTCACGCTGTAAAGAAAAAGTAAATATTTTTTAAAAAATTTGAATTACCCTCTTTTCTTTCGCGCTGTAATGTGCTAAAATATAGCATAAAGGGCCAAAAGAACGGAGGGTATTTCCATGGCTGATAAAACCAGTAAACTGAAAAACGAGCAGACCGAAGCGCTGATGAAAGCGATTCTCACGCTGGAAACGGTGGAGGAATGCTACGATTTCTTCAAAGATCTGTGCACGTTCCAGGAGCTGCGCGAAATGGCGCAGCGCTTCCGCGTGGCGACAATGCTGCACGAGGGTAACGTATACGAAACGATCGTGAAGGCTACCGGTGCGTCCACAGCGACCATCAGCCGCGTCAACCGTTCGATGATCGACGGCAACGAGGGCTACGCGCTGGTGTTTGAGCGGTTGGCAGAGGAGAAGCCCGAGTGAGTGGATACCAAGCTCTGGGCGGTTACTACGACCGCTTGATGGGCTCAGACGTGGATTACGCTGCGCGGGCATCCTATTTGTTGCGGCTGTTTGCGCGGTTTGGCCAACAGCCGAAAACGCTGTTGGATCTGGCGTGCGGCTCGGGCAAATTGACGCGTGAGCTTGCTTTGTGCGGTTTGGATATGACCGGTACCGACGGTTCTGCGGAAATGCTGATGCAGGCGCAGGAAACGGTGGCGGGCTTGTCTCCGGAGGTGCTGTTATTACAGCAGGATATGCGTGAGCTGGATCTGAACGATACGGTAGATGGCGCGGTGTGCACGCAGGATGGTCTGAATCACCTGTGCAAAACGGCAGATATCGCCGCCGTGCTGGCGCGATTGCGGTTGTTTATCGCTCCGGGTGGGTTGTTTATCTTCGACGTCAACACGCCGTATAAGCACCGCGAACTGCTGGGAGATCGCGATTTCGTGTTGGAAGAGCCGGGCTTGCTGTGCCTGTGGCGCAATCATCTGGACGCGGCGACCTGCACCGTGACGATGGAGCTGGATTTTCTGGAGGAACGGCCGGATGGCTTGTACGAACGCACCGGCGATCTCGTTCGGGAACGTGCGTATTCGCTGCGTACGTGGGAAAAACTATTGGCAGCCGCCGGTTTTGCGCTGCTGGCGGTGTATGCCGACGGTACGGAGGAAGCTCCGGCAGCGGATACCGACCGCTGGGTGTTGGTGGCAAAAAATACCCGTGCTGCCGAAGAATATGTTGGATAAAGGTGAATATACATGAGTAAGGTTTTGCGCTGTCTGGCCGGTGATGCTGCTGTGATGGCGATGGTAATGGATTCTACCGATCTGGTGCGCGAGGCGGCCAAGATCCATCAAACGACACCGACAATGTCGGCGGCGCTTGGCCGTGCGCTAACGGCGGTTTCGATGATGGGCATTATGCTGAAAAACACCGAGGATTCGGTGACGCTGAAAATCGCCGGTAACGGTCCGGCCGGTTCGGTCATCACGGTGGCGGACGGTCGCGGTCATGCACGCGGTTGCGTGGGCGATCCGACGGTCGATCTGCCGCTTAAAGCGAACGGTCATCTGGACGTCGGCGGTGCTATCGGCGACGACGGTATGCTGTATGTGTTCCGCGATACCGGTGCCCGTGAGCCGTACGTCGGTTGTACGCCGCTGGTTTCGGGTGAGATCGCAGAGGATCTCACGTCTTACTACGCGCATAGCGAGCAGGTGCCGACGGTGTGTGCCCTTGGCGTGTTGATCGACCGCGATCGCACGGTGAAGGTGGCCGGCGGTCTGCTGCTGCAGCTGTTGCCGTTTTGCCCGGAAGCGGTGATCGATCAGGTGGAAAAGAATATTGCGGCGATGCCGTCTGTTACCGAAATGATGACGAGCGGTATGGATGTAAACGCCATGGCGGATACGCTGCTTGCCGGCTTGGGCTATGAGATCGTGGATGAATACGAGCCGGAGTACCGTTGCACCTGCTCGCGCGATAAGGTGGAGGGGGCGTTTTCGGCGATCCCGTCGGACGAACTGCTCACGCTGCCGGATGAAAACGGTGAGACCAAGGTCAACTGCAATTTCTGCGATAAGGTATATACGTTTACCACCGCGGACTTAAAGCGGATTGCTGCGGCACGGACGGCGCAAAATTGATCGAAAAAAATCTGAAAAAAACTCAAAAAAATTGGCGAAACCCTCTTGACTTTTTGCGGGAAGTATAGTAATATGGTCAATGTTGCAGCGAGCAACACGGACGGGAGCATAGCTCAGCTGGTTAGAGCACCTGCCTTAC
>JAFUPS010000055.1 GCA_017481085.1 Clostridia bacterium
CGAAAATAGGTGTCGCCCTCGAGATAATCCGCCAAAAACCGCATGCCGCATTCGATGGTCATCATCTTGGCACCCTCCGGCAACAGCATGATCTCGCTGTGCGGCAACGACCCGCCGCAACCGGTCAGGAACCCCTTGGCGTAGGTTTCAAACAGCTCCAGATCCATCCACACCTTGTCCAGATCCTTCTCATCCTCCGCCGCGGTGGAAGCGCCAAAGCGGATGGAATCACCAAAATCTGTCACCGAAAAGCCCGGCATGATGGTGTCCAGATCGATCACGCACAGCGCGGTGCGCGTAGCGGCGTCCAGCAACACGTTGTTGATCTTGGTATCGTTGTGGCTTACACGCAGCGGCAGGTCGCCGTTCTTGTGTGCCTCCATCAGCACAGGGTAGAAGTCCGCGCGGTCCATTACAAATTGGATCTCCTTTTGCACGTCCTTGGCGCGGCCCATCTTGTCCGCTTTAACCGCCGCCAGGAAATTGGCATACCGCACCGGGGTGTTGTGGAAATTCACGATAGTCTCGTTCAGTTTATCTGCCGGGAAATCGCTCAGGTCGCGCTGAAACCGCCCGAACGCCAAAGCGCTCTGATAGAAATCCTCGGCCGTTTCCGGCTTCTCGAGACACAGCGAACCTTCCACAAACTCATACAATCGCCAGAATAACCCGTTCCCGTCCCGATAGTACACCTGACCGTCATCGGTCGGTACCAGCGTCATCACCGCACGGGGATCGTCTGTTTTGGTGTGCAGATGCTCGATGACCGCAGCGATGTTCTCCATCACCTTGTCCGGCTGCTTGAATACGTTGCTGTTCAGCGCCTGCAAAATGTAGCGATGGTTACCGCTTGCTTCCTCGGTTACCGCACAATAGGTGTCGTTGATGTGGCCGTTGCCGTATGGCGCGCACCCTACCGGTGTACCGGCAATGGTAAATTTCGAAAGGGCGTTGACCGCCGTATACAGATCGCTTCTCATAAAACAGACCTCCCGTAAAGTGGATTCTTTATTCTTATGATACAGATTCCCCTTGACTCTTTCTATAGAAAATCGTATAATCGTTAGTAGAATAGTAAAAGGACGGGGGAGAATATGCTTGATAATACCATCGAATCGGTGCTGAAGGATTTCCACCGCATTTCCGGGTTTCATGTCTCGGTATGTGATGTTGAGTTGAACGAGATATGCAGCTATCCTAAAGAGGTGCTGCCATTTTGCCGCCGCATCCAACAAGATCCGCTGTACCGTGCCGGCTGCATCAAGTGCGATAAAAGCGCGTTTGAAAGTGTTAAGCGCTCGGATAAGCTATATGTGTACCAGTGCCATTGCGGCTTGTACGAGGCGGTCGCGCCGCTGTATAGCTCGGGCGTGCTGTCCGGCTATCTGATGATGGGGCAGGTGCGCGACGAATCTGCCGAGACCAGCCGCAAAATTGCCGGTGAGACTGCTTCGGTGTTTTCCTCGCCGGAGGAGCAGGAGGCCTATCTGTCTGCTATTCGCGTTGTGCCGGTTGAGCTGATCCACAGCTACGTGCATATTCTCAGCATCATTGCGGATTACTTCAATAAAAACGATCGTCTGCGTGCCACACATGAGGATCTGGCAGATCTCATCAAAAAATATATCTACAAAAACTACGCCAAAAAGATCACGTTAGACGGTCTTGCAACCAAATTTGGATGCTGCAAGGCGACGGTGATGAACGCCTTTAAAAAGAAACACGGCATGACCGTCATCGCCTACTTAAATCAGGTGCGACTCGATCATGCCGAGCATCTGGTGCGTAACACCGATATGTCCTTTAAAGAGATCTCCTACGTGTGCGGGTTTTACGATCAGAATTACTTTTCCAAGCTATTTAACGACAGATTCGGATGTTCGCCCACCGTTTTTCGCTCCTTGCTCACAAAGAACGAGAGCTCGTGAATGCCGGAGACCGCCGATGCGCGATATTCCTTCGGTGTCATACCCTTGTACTTCTTGAAAGTACGGGAGAAATAACTCAGATCGTTAAAGCCGATTTCAAAGGCGGACTCGGTCACGCTGTGCCCGTTGACCGCCATTTCGTAGCAGGCTCCCTCCACGCGTAAGCGGTTGAGATAATCAATGGGCGTGCAGCCCGTGTATTCACGGAATAACCGACACAGATATTTTTCGTTGATACCGGCGCGTTCGGCCAGCTCGCTCAGCTTTGCAGGCTGGGCGTAATGCATTTCCATCCAATCAATAAGACCGGCGATCACCTCGGTTTGGTGACCGGTCTTTTTTGTTTTGGGGGTAGAGATCAGCAGCCGTTCACTATATAGCTTCGCAAACACCGCAAACAGCAGCGAAAACACGCGTAGCTCGTAATAAGCGGTCTGCTCCTGCAACGTATCAAACAGCTCGTCGATCAGCGCATGCAGACGGGTATCGCCGCTGTTGAGTACGCGGGCTATGCCGACGTCACCGGCCAGCAGGGGGAGAAGATAGCGGCTGGCTACGTCGTTGTGGTGCTTGCGTAGCATGTTGAGGTCGAATACGATGCAGTCATACACGCAATCGTCCGGTACGCCGTGGTGCAGTACGCCGCTGCTGATGAGCACGATATCGCCCGCTTCGGTTTGCATTTCTACGTTGTTGAGGTGCACGGTAAAGCGCCCCGATAACACCCGTATGATCTCGAACTCCCGATGCCAGTGCAAGGGCATATAATACTGCGGATGTGCCTCGGTTACGTGGTAGAATTGAATGGGAAATTCCGGTGATCCTCGCTGTATTTTTTCGTTAAAAGCGAAAGTTTTCATATACAATCCCCTAAAAAGTGAATATTGTCCAAATGAAATCCGCTATTGCTCAAGTATTTTAACACATAAGATACTATAATGCAATATAGGAAGACCATTTTAACCCCAAAATTTATTAACCGGAGGTATCTCATTATGGCAAAAAACAGATATGTCGGTGACTATCCCGTGATTGGTATCCGCCCCATCGTGGACGGTCGTCGCGGTCCCCAAATGATGCGTGAATCGCTGGAGCCGCTGGTGTGGGCAATGGCGGAGGCTGCCAAGAAACTGTTTGAGGAAAACCTGTTCTATTCCAATGGCGAGCCCGTCAAGGTCGTCATGGCGGACACCTGCATCGGCCGTGTGCCCGAAACAGCGGCGTGTGCGGACAAATTCCGCACGGAGGGGGTGTCCATCACCCTGTCCGTCACC
>JAFUPS010000056.1 GCA_017481085.1 Clostridia bacterium
AACGGCGTTGGCATACTCCGAGAACTCACTCCCGAAGAAATGGAAGAAGCATTCCAAAAACACATTGCAGAACGCAAAGAAAAAACGGCATAGCCAACAGCTATACCGCTTAACAAAATCAATTATTTAATTTTGATGCAAGAGCCATACCTTGGGGCACATCCTTACGGAGGGTGCCCCAAGCACTTCTTTTTTTATTACGGTTTTGCTGTAGTCGTTGTAGTGGTAGTGGTCGTCGTTGTCGGTTTGATGACGGCTTCCTCGGCCGTTTTGCCCTCATAGAGGAACGCATGCAGAATGCGCGCGTTTTCTTCAAAATCCACCGCATACAGGCTACGGCCACCCAAGCCCTTCATGCTGCCATAGGTGCCCTTCGCCGGAATGGTCATTTGCTGTGCCGTGTCGCTGGAAGAAATGATCTGCGGCGCGACTGCCATCAGCTCGGCCATCTCCTTTACCGTCAGATTCGTCTGCACCAGCGGCAGCACGTCGTCCATCAACGTGTTAAGCTCTGCAAGCGTGGAGTTTTTAAACTCTGCCAACGCCGCCTGAATGACTGCCCGCTGGCGCCCCACGCGCTTCCAGTCGCTGTCGATACGGCGGCAACGTGCGTAATCCAGCGCTTTGGCACCGTCCAATCGGTTATAGCCGGTGACGCAATCGGGATGCCATTTGCGCAGATATTCGGCTTCGGCGGCGGTGAGATTCATGTCGATGCCACCGATGGCATCAATGCCCTTGCGCACCGCATTGAAATTCACACGCACGTAGCGGTCGACCTCCACCTTGAAGCAGGTGCGCACCGTCTGCATCAGCAGCTCCGCACCGCCATAACGGAAGATATGCGTCAACCAGTCGTAATTCCCCTCGTATTGTCCGGCGAGCACCGGCACACCCATGCCACGCTCCAAGCTGACCATGCGCATCTCGCCGGTCTTTTTGTTGACCGAAAAGAGGATCATGCTGTCGCTACGCGCGTTTTTATTAAACGCCTCGGAGTAATCGTCCGTGCCGATCAGCAATACGTTGAATATATTGCTCTCGCCGGCAATATCGCCGCTCGGTGGGGCAGGAGGATCCTTTTCCTCCAGCCCTGCCATGTCGTCCTCGGTCAAAACGTCACTTTCGTCAATAGGACCGTCCACCGTTTCGCCGCTATCGCCAAAATTGATAAGGCTGAATTTCTGCCACACAAGCCCGATCATGGCAATCAACAATGCCAAAACAACTGCGAGAACAATAATGAGAATTTTATGTTTTTTTATCCACACCATAACGGTTTCCTTTCCCTGAGCCTCTTAATTTTTCAGGCTCTGCATCGGTGCCGGAATGCGTCCGCCACGGCCAATAAACCGCGCCGGAGATGCCTGGTTGACCGGCATGACCGGGCCTTCGCCCAGCAGACCGCCAAACGACAGCGTTTCTCCGGCCTGCTTGCCAATTGCCGGAATCACGCGCACGGCGGTGGTCTTGGAATTGACCATACCGATGGCCGCTTCGTCGGCAATAATGGCAGATATCACCTCCGGCGGCGTATCGCCGGGGATGTTGATCATATCCAGACCGACCGAGCATACGGCCGTCATCGCTTCCAGCTTTTCCAGCTTGAGCGTGCCGTCGGTGGCGGCAGCGATCATACCGGCATCCTCCGTGACCGGGATAAACGCGCCGGACAGACCGCCCACGTGGGACGAAGCCATCACGCCGCCTTTTTTCACGGCATCGTTAAGCAGCGCCAGCGCCGCCGTCGTACCGTAGCCGCCGCACCGCTCCAGACCGATCTCCTCCAGAATGTGCGCGACAGAGTCGCCCACCGCCGGAGTAGGAGCCAACGACAGATCGACAATACCAAAAGGCACACCCAACCGGCGGGAAGCCTCGGTAGCAACCAACTGACCCATACGGGTGATCTTGAACGCGGTCTTTTTGATGATATCCGCCACGGCGGTCAGATCGCAATCGCCGGCCTTTTCCAGCGCCGCACGCACAACGCCCGGGCCGGAAACACCGACGTTGATCTCCACATCCGGCTCACCCGGGCCGTGGAACGCACCGGCCATAAACGGATTATCCTCCGGGGCATTGCAG
>JAFUPS010000057.1 GCA_017481085.1 Clostridia bacterium
AGAACGGCATCAACATTGAGTCGGTGCTGGAGGCGATCGTGCACAACATTCCGGCGCCCTCCGGCGATAAGGACGAGCCGCTGAGTGCGCTGATCTTTGACAGCTACTACGATTCCTATCGCGGCGTCATCGTGTACGTCCGCGTGAAAACCGGCACCATCCGCCCGGGTGATGCCATCCGCATGATGGCGACCGGCGCTACCTTCGAGGTGGTGGAATGCGGTATCATGCAACCGGGTAAGCTGGTACCCACCGCCTCGTTGGAGGCCGGTGAGGTCGGCTATATCACCGCCTCTATCAAATCGGTGGTGGATGCCCGTGTGGGCGATACCGTCACCCACCGCGACCGTCCGGCGGCTCAGCCGTTGCCCGGCTACCACAAAGCCACACCGATGGTGTTCTGCGGCGTGTTTCCGGCAGACGGTGCACGGTATAACGATCTGCGTGAGGCGTTGGCGCGTCTGCAGCTCAACGATGCCTCGCTGTCGTTTGAACCGGAAACGTCGGTGGCGCTCGGTTTTGGTTTCCGTTGCGGATTTCTCGGGCTGCTGCACATGGAGATCATCCAGGAACGCCTGGAGCGTGAGTATAATCTTGACCTCATCACCACCGCCCCCAGCGTGGAATACCACATTTATCTGGAGGACGGCACCATGGTGTCGGTGGACAACCCCACCAACTACCCCGATCCCGGCATGATCCGTGCGGCGGAAGAGCCGATCGCGGAGGCACATATCCTCGCCCCCACCGAGTTCGTGGGCAATATCATGGAGCTGTGCCAGCAGCGGCGCGGTGTGTTTAAGGATATGAAATACCTCGACCCCACGCGTGTGGATATTCACTACGAACTGCCGCTAAACGAGATCATCTACGATTTCTTCGATGCACTCAAATCGCGCACACGCGGCTACGCGAGCTTCGATTACGAGCTGAAAGGGTACGTGCCCTCCAAGCTGGTCAAGCTGGATATCCTGCTCAACGGCGACGTGGTGGACGCGCTGTCGTTCATCGTGTTTGAGGATTCGGCCTACACCCGTGCGCGCAAGATGTGCGAAAAGCTGAAGGAGCACATTCCGCGGCAGTTGTTCGAGGTGCCGATCCAGGCGGCTATTGGCGGCAAAATTATCGCCCGCGAGACGGTTAAGGCTATGCGCAAGGACGTGCTGGCCAAGTGCTACGGCGGCGATATCACCCGTAAAAAGAAACTGCTGGAAAAGCAGAAGGAAGGCAAAAAGCGCATGCGGCAGCTCGGTAGTGTCGAGGTCCCGCAGGAGGCGTTTATGGCGGTGCTCAAGCTGGACGACGAATAACAAAAAAGCTCTCATCCGATGGGATGAGAGCTTTTTATTCGGTCATAGCATAAGAAAAGCAAACTCCCCCGGAAGCACCGGAGGAGTGGCGGTTACTTATTCAGCTTGGCGGCTTGCTTTTCCACAATGTGGAAAAGCTCATCCGACGGACCGGAGATCACGCACGCGCCGGTCACCGGGCACGGCGGATTTTCGCGGATGCTGTCTACCGCGGCTTTGCAGGCGGATACGTCACCGGCCAGGATCACCGTGGCGTGACCGCCGCAGGTGGTTTCCCACGCACGCATATCCAGCGTGGCGCATTTTACCATCTGATCTACGACCTGCACCGCGTTGGCGGCACCCAGAATCTCAACCATTGCATACGCTTCGGGCTTTTTCATGTGTGCCACCTCCTTACTGACCGATGGTCATGGCAATGCCGGGCTCGGTGCCGGCATCCGGAGCGGCAATGACCGTCCATGCCGTGACCTTGCCATACGGCTCCGCCGCCGCCAGTGCCGCGTCCATAGCCGCACGGACGTTGGCTACGTCGCCACGCATCTTCACGCACGCACCCGACTTAAGACGGTTGCGCTCTACACCCTGAATCTGCACGTTGGCCGCCTTGGCCGCCGCATCCAGCGCGACGTAGCAGGCCATCAGCCCATCCAGCTCAAACACACCGATCGCCTGACCGGTATACTCTCTATCTACCATTCAGAAGACCTCCCTTGGTCATACTCCGCTGTCAGTATACCACATCCTGCCACCAAGTGCAAGCAAAAAATTAAGCAAAAAGAAGGGAAGTGCCGGAGCACTTCCCTTCTTTGGTTTTAGGGCTATCAGTCGTCAATGGAGGTATCCACCGCGGTATCGAAAATAGCGGTGACTTCCGCCGAGGGTGCCGGGGTAGCCAGCGAAACGACCAGCGTGGTGATCAGCGATGCAATAAAGCCCGGCAGGATCTCGTAAATGCCGGTGGGCGCGATAGCCGCCGGCATAATGGTGTCGGTAAACAGCAACAACCAGGCGATATCCACCACCGCACCCACGACGATGCCGGAAACAGCGCCGCTATAGTTGAGTCGACGCCAGAACAGCGAGAGGATGACCACCGGGCCGAACGCCGCGCCGAACAAACCCCAGGCGTTTTCCACCATGCTCATGATACTGCCGGCCCATTCGCCGCCGGAGGAGGCGATGAAGAATGCCACGACCGACACCACGATAACGACCGCGCGGCCGACCCACAGCATTTCTTTGTCCGTAGCCTTATCCTTGCGGATGAGCGGCTTATACAGGTCGCTGGTAAATGAGGACGATGCCACCAGCAACTGCGAGTCGGCGGTGGACATGGCCGCCGCAATGATCGCTGCCAACAACAGACCGGCGATAAACGGCGGGAACAGATACTGCACGATGGTGATGAAGATATCCTCCTGGTGACCGGGCAACAGCACCTCTGCCAGCGCCGTATCGCCCATCAGGAAGGTGCGGCCCAGAATGGCCATCAAAATGGCCGCGCCCAGTGTCAGTACCACCCAAATAATGGCCACCGTAGCGGATTTTTTGATCATGCGCGATTTCTCGATAGCCATAAAACGCACCAAAATGTGTGGCATGCCAAAATACCCAAGACCCCACGCCAGGCCGGTGACGATATCGGTCCACGGCACGGTGAAGGGGTTGGTCTCAAACGGCTTTACGCCCTCTGCAAACGCCGAGGTCAGGCTGGCGTCGAAGTCGCCGGTCGCCATCATGATCGGCACCGCCAGCAACGCCACCAGCATCATCAGGCCCTGGAAAAAGTCAGTCCAGCAAACGGCCTTGTAGCCGCCCATGAAGGTGTAGGCCAGGATCAGCAGCGCGAAGATGACCATCGCCAGCAGTTGGTTGCCGCTTTCGTTAAACCACGGAATGATGGCGCACATCACTTTCGCACCAGCCGAAAACGCCGAGGCGACGTACACGGTGAAGCTGATAAGGAAAATGACCGCACACACGATCTTCAGCGCCGGGTTTGAGGTTGCAAAGCGGTTGGTGAGATATTGGGGCAGCGTGATGGAATCGCCGGCCGCCTTGGAGAAGCGGCGCAAACGTGTGGCGATAAAGATCCAGTTCGCCGCCGTACCGAGCGCCAAGCCGATACCGATCCAGATCTTGCCCATACCAAACGCCAGTAAGCTGCCGGGGAAACCCATCAACAGCCAGCCGGACATATCTGATGCCTGCGCACTCATGGCGGTGACCCACGGACCCATGGATCGCCCACCCAAAAAATAATCCTTTTCGCCGGCATTTTTCGATTTAAGGAAGAACACCAAACCGACTGTCAGGATCAGCAAAAAGTAAACCACAAAGGCAACCAGTTGCCAAATCATAAAGAAACCTCCCATCTGCTTTAATACGATAAAGCAATAAATTACGATAAGTATACCATATATAAAGGCAGAATGCAACCATAATTTGCGAAAAATGCGGCAAAAGCAAAAGAAGGGGTAGAAAATGGGAAGTCTTAAAAACCGTGGAAAAACGCCGTGTCTCCAAAATGTGTCGAGGTCACTCTACTGACGGTAGAACGGCGTTATATTGACAAAATTCGCGCATATTATATAATTTAGTTACAAATTTCGCACCCGTTTCAGAGGGGTAGCGTGATAGGAGAGTCGCTTATGAACCCGGATACCAGCCGCGTTTATACCCGAAAAAATCATCGCCGCGTGCGTAGTCTGCAGCCGATGGATTACGTGTCGCCGTATATCATGGTGGAACGGCAGGATGCCTGCAATTCGTTCACCGATTCCTTCGATGCCGCACCGGTGGATGCCTACATCCGCAAAAAGCGCAAGGAAGGTCTGGAAAACTTCGGCCTGCTGCACGTGCTGTTGGCGGCGTACATCCGCACCGCCGCCGACCGTCCCGGCATCAACCGCTTCATTCGCGGTCAGAAGATCTACACGCGTGACCGCTTGGTCGTGTGTATGGACGTCAAGCGGGAAATGACCGTCGAGGGTGAGACCACCGTTATCAAGCCGGTGTTTCTGCCCACCGATACGGCCGACGACGTGTACCGCGTGTTCAACGACCTGCTGCAGGAAGCCACGCAGGATACCGAGACCGGCTTTGATAGCTTAGCTAAAGTTATCAACTATATCCCCGGTCTGGTGAAGAAGTTCGTGGTGTGGTTACTCAAACTGCTCGATTACTTTGGGTGGTTGCCGACGGCGCTGACCAATCTCAGCCCGTTCCATGGGTCGCTGTTTATCACCTCGATGGGCTCGCTGGGCATTCCGCCTATCTACCATCACCTGTATAACTTCGGTAACATTCCGGCGTTTTTGGCGTACGGCCGTCGCCGCCACGCCAACGAGCTGAACGTGCTGGGGCAGATGGAGCGCCGCAGCTACTACGACGTGGCCATGGTGCTGGATGAGCGCATTTGCAACGGCTTCTACTACGCCTCGGCGTGGAAGCACATGAAGCACATCCTCAAAAATCCGGATATTCTGGACACCGTCCCGGAGGTCACGCCGGATATTCCGTAACGTTTACACAAATAAAAAGATGGAAACGCACGTTTGCGTTTCCATCTTTTTTTATTCTAATATCTCATCGTATGAAGCGTTTAAGATTTTCTTAAGCAAAATGAGCTCGTCCGTATATAGGTGTCGCTGTCCTACCTCGATCTTAGCCAAAGCACTGCGCGTAATATCGCAACCCTCTAACTGTAGCTTGGCGGATAAAAGTTCTTGTGTCAAACCGGCTCTTATACGAAGCTTACGGAGATTTTCCCCTACGCGCTTTTCGATGGCGTCATTCATTGTCACATCACCTTTTGTGCTTATTTAAGAGCAAAAGTATTTGACAATATTATAGGGGAATGTTATGATAAAGATGCACCTATATAGGTGCAATCCGAAAGAAGAGGTTGTTATGGTCATGTCGAATATGAAGAAACGATTTCCCCATATTCAATGTGTTGTGGCGTTGGCATATATGCCGTCTGCCAACAACCCGAAGTTTCCGATGGGGATCGAGACCGTGGCACGAAAAAAGCAAAAATACGTTATCAATCTTGCTGCAGATACGCCTTTTTCTGCAGAACCATAGGACGGAATTTGCCCTCGCCGTCAATTTTGATGAAATCTCCGGCAGAGGCTTGTCCCTGTCCACGTGCGGAGCGAGGAGTGCTGCAAGCACCGTGTGCAAGGGAAGTATCCATCTTAAAAAATCGCCTTGCAAGACAAAGTTCCTTCTAAAACTGTTGTGAGTTCAGCGCCCGTATGATATAATACGTACAGAAACGGTGGCATAACGCCGCCCACATCTGTAAGGAGCTGTCACTATGATCGTATCGTCCGTGGAGGGTCTGCGCGATCCGTTTGTGCTGGTCGAAGGCGACACCTATTATTTATACGGAACGGGGGTCGCCCAAGCCGCCGATTGGGATAATACCGCCTGGGTCTGCTACGTCAACGACAGCGGCAGGCTGGATGGCGAATGGAGACCCGTTCCTCTGCCGTATCATCTGCCGCCGGATGCGCAAAAGAATTTTTGGGCGCCGGAGGTCCACCGCTACAACGGTGCGTATTATTTGTTCGGTACGTATTATTCCTCTGCCACCG
Organism: Clostridia bacterium; assembly: GCA_017481085.1. Lineage (GTDB taxonomy): Bacteria > Bacillota > Clostridia > Oscillospirales > Acutalibacteraceae > RGIG426. The sequence continues at coordinate 5,918 of JAFUPS010000057.1, forward strand.
GTCGGCGTGGCTCGGCGGTGCTGAAATCGTCCTGTCCCACCGGTCCGTTTACGCCGATAAGCGTCGGACATATCACTCCAAAGGAGTGGGATGCCATCGACGCCACGCTGTATGTAGACAAGGACGGGCAACCGTGGATGGTGTTCGTGCACGAATGGGTCTGCACCGAAGATGGCGTTGGCCGCATGTGCGCCGCCCGGCTTTCGGCGGATCTGTCGCACATGATTTCGCCGCCGGTGGAGCTGTTCCGTGCGGACACGCCGCCATGGACCGACCGAG
>JAFUPS010000058.1 GCA_017481085.1 Clostridia bacterium
CTTGAGGAAGTACATATAGCCGACGGTGACCGGATTGTCGAACGGGCGACCGGTACGGCCATCGTACAGCGTGATCTTACCGTCCGCACTGCGGCCGGCTTCCTCCAGCATCTCGTGCACGTCACTTTCCTGCGCGCCGTCGAAGACCGGAGTCATGATCTTGATGCCCATCTTGGCAACAGCGGCACCAAGGTGCACTTCCAGAACCTGACCGATGTTCATACGGGACGGAACGCCCAACGGGTTAAGCACGATATCCAGCGGACGGCCATCCGGCAGGAACGGCATATCCTCGCTCGGGAGGATGCGGGACACAACGCCCTTGTTACCGTGACGACCGGACATCTTATCGCCGACGCTGATCTTACGCTTCTGCGCAATATACACGCGCACAACTTCGTTGACACCGGCGGACAGCTCGTCGCTATCCTCCTTCGTGAACACCTTCACGTCCACAACGATACCGTATTCGCCATGCGGAACGCGCAGCGAGGTATCGCGCACTTCACGCGCCTTTTCGCCAAAGATAGCACGGAGCAGACGCTCCTCCGCGGTCAGCTCGGTCTCACCCTTCGGGGTAACCTTACCAACCAGAATATCGCCCGAATGGACCTCGGCACCGATGCGGATGATACCGCGCTCGTCCAGATCCTTCAGTGCGTCGTCGCCGACGTTCGGAATGTCACGCGTGATCTCTTCCGCACCCAGCTTGGTATCGCGCGCTTCGGTCTCGTACTCCTCGATATGCACCGAGGTAAACAGATCGTCACGCACCAGACGCTCGTTGATCAGCACGGCGTCTTCGTAGTTATAGCCTTCCCACGTCATGAAACCGATGAGCATGTTTTTGCCCAGCGCGATCTCACCGTTATTGGTAGCCGGACCGTCTGCCAGCACTTCGTTCTTGCAGACGTGCTCACCCACCACCACGATCGGCTTCTGGTTGATGCAGGTGCCCTGGTTGGAGCGGGAGAACTTGACCAGCTTGTAATCGTCGATCACACCGTCGGCATCGCGGCGTACGCTGACCTTATCGGCCGACACGTATTCCACCACACCGTCGTGCTTAGCCAGCACACAAACACCCGAGTCCACACCGGCCTTGTATTCCATACCGGTACCGACCCACGGGGATTCGGTGCGCAACAGCGGCACAGCCTGGCGCTGCATGTTCGAGCCCATCAGGGCGCGGTTGGCGTCGTCATGCTCAAGGAACGGGATCATAGCGGTAGCGACCGACACGACCATCTTCGGGCTAACGTCCATGAAGTCCGGCTTATCCGCCGCCACTTCCAGGAATTCGCCGCGATAACGGGCGTTGACGCGCTCACGCACAAAGCGGCCGTTTTCGTCCAACTGCTCGTTAGCCTGCGCCACGACGTAGCTATCTTCCACGTCTGCCGGCATGTACACGACTTCGTCGGTCACCTGACCGGTCGTCTTGTCGATGCGGCGATACGGCGCTTCCACAAAACCGTACTCGTTGATACGGGCAAAGGTTGCCAGATAGGAGATCAGACCGATGTTCGGACCTTCCGGCGTCTCGATCGGGCACATACGGCCGTAGTGCGAGTAGTGAACGTCACGCACTTCGAAGCCTGCGCGGTCACGCGAAAGACCGCCCGGGCCAAGGGCCGACAGACGACGCTTGTGCGTCAGCTCGGCCAACGGGTTATTCTGATCCATGAACTGGGACAGCGGCGAGGAACCGAAGAACTCACGGATGGCCGAGGTCACCAGTCGAACGTTGACCAGCGACTGCGGCGTCATGGTGTTTTCTTCCTGATTCTGCAGGGACATACGCTCGCGGATCACGCGCTCCATACGCGAGAAGCCGATACGCACGCTGTTCTGCAGCAGCTCACCAACGCAGCGGATACGGCGGTTACCAAGGTGGTCAATATCATCCGTGGTACCAATACCGCTATCGATAGTATTCAGGTAGTTGATGGACGCCAGGATATCGTCCGCCGTAATGGTGTTGGGGATGAGGTCGTCGCGGCGGGCACGCAGCTCCTCTTTCAGCTCGTCCTCGGACAGACCCTTGGCGAGGATCTCCTTGAGCACGCTGTAGCGTACACGCTCGTTGATGTGGCATTCGGCTTTGGCATCGAAGTCCACATACTTGGCAATATCCACCATGCCGTTGGAGATGACCTTGATCTCACGATGCTCATCGTGGTCCACCACGTCAACATAAGCGACGGTGATACCGGCATCGTCGATGGCCAACGCCTGCTCAGCGGTGAGGTACTGGCCGGCCTCTGCCAACAGCTCGCCCGTCTCTTCGTTGATGATCGGACGGCTCAGGCACTGACCGGTCAGACGATTCCACAGGCTCAGTTTCTTATTATACTTATATCTACCCACGCGCGAGAGATCATAGCGGCGCGGATCGAACAGCAGGTTGTTGAAATGCTCGGTCGCATCCTTAACGGTAACCGGCTCGCCCGGACGCAGTTTACGGAAGATCTCCATAAACGCATCGTCGCTGCTGCGCGTATTATCCTTCTCGATGGTCGCGATGATACGCGGATCCTCGCCGAAGAACTCGATGAGCTGCTCGTTGGAGCTCAGGCCCAGCGCACGCGCCAGCACCGTCACCGGCAGTTTGCGGTTCTTATCGATACGCACGCTGAACACGTCGGACGAATCCGTTTCGTATTCCAGCCACGCACCGCGGTTCGGGATGACCGTGGAAGCATACAGTTGCTTACCGGTGGAGTCGTAGGACGAGCTGAAGTACACGCCCGGCGAACGCACCAACTGCGAAACGATGACGCGCTCGGCACCGTTGATAACAAACGTACCGCTTTCGGTCATCAGCGGGAAGTCTCCCATAAAGACATCCTGCTCTTTGATCTCCCCTGTTTCCTTATTATAAAGGCGGGTGGTCACGTACATTTTGGTCGAGTAGGTGGTATCGCGTGCTTTGCACTCCTCCACATCGTACTTCGACGTTTCCTCCAGGCGGTAATCGATGAACTCCAGCACCAGGTTACCGGTATGGTCGGTGATGGCAGAAATGTCGTGAAACACTTCCTTCATACCTTCGTTGAGGAACCACTCATACGAGTTTTTCTGGATCTCGATGAGGTTCGGCATATCCAGCACTTCGTTAATCTTGCCAAAGCTGTAACGCGTGGTTTTGCCGAGCTGCACCGGGGTCAGATTCGTCTTATTCATAGGCCACAACACACTCCTGTTCTTGGTTTTGCCATTACTTACAAAAACGTGAAATTACACTTGCTTTTTGCGGGTTTTCGTGGTATACTTACCCTCGTAAAGCGCATATAGCCCCACTTTTTCATAATGATACATTATGGTATTTTACGCCCTTTTGTGTGAAGTGTCAAGGGCTTTACACCAAAAAAATCCCGATTTTGCGCGATTTCTCTACATTTGCCCGCCGGCCGCTGTTTTGGTCGGCGGTTTTTGTTTCATTTGTAGAAAACACCCGGCTGGGTTGTATAAATGATGCCGGATTTTGCAAATTTTGCGCTGGGATTTTCGCCGTGCGTATCCGATCACCGTCTCTCCGACACCAGCCGTCACTTTTTCGATTGGTCAAAATAAGCAAAAAGGCGGCATACAACCACAGGAAAAGCCGGCAATAAAATATACGATTTATATGCTTTTCATTATTGACATCCTCTGGGTTATGAGATAAAATACCTTATATATGATTTCTTGCAAAGAGGGGTTTCCCACATGATGACTCAACAGCAATTGGCGGAATTGATGTTCCCTACCATTACGGCCACACCGGCAGATATTGAAGCTCAGTTTCCGGCCCGACAGTTGCCGGAGGGTGCGCGCGTAACGCGCGTAGCCCCCAGTCCTACCGGGTATCTTCACCTCGGTGTGTTTTATACGGCTATGGTCAACCGGCTGACGGCGGATGCCACCAAGGGCATCTTCTACTTCCGTTTGGAGGATACCGATAAAAAGCGCGAAGTGGAGGGCGGCGCAGACGATATTCTCACCGGCATGGGCCGTTTCGGCTTGGCAATTGACGAGGGCTTTGTCGCCCCCGGCAAGGTGGTGGGTGACTATGGTCCGTACCAGCAATCCTGCCGCGTGGATATCTATCAAACCTATGTGAAGGATCTGGTGTGCAAAGGCTTGGCGTACCCCTGTTTCTGCACCGCCGAAGCCCGTGCCGAGGCCCGCGAACAGCAACAAGCGCTCAAGGTGCGCACCGGCTACTATGGCGAGTTTGCGGTATGCCGCAATCTGTCTGCCGACCAAGCGGCCGAAAAGATCGCCGCCGGCATTCCCTACACCGTGCGGCTGCGCTCGGACGGCGATGAAAGCCGCCGCATCAAATACAGCGACGTGGTCAAGGGCACCATTGAAATGCCGGAAAACGACGAGGATATCGTGCTACTCAAATCCGATGGCGTGCCGACCTACCACTTTGCGCACGCGGTGGACGATCATCTGATGGGCACCACCCACGTCATCCGTTCGGACGAATGGATCTCGTCGGTGCCGAAGCATCTGCAGTTGTTCCGCTTGCTGGGCTTCAAGCCGCCGAAATACGCGCATCTCTCCCCCATCATGGTGGAGGATAACGGCAACAAGCGCAAGCTGTCCAAGCGCAAGGATCCGCAGGCGGCCATGCACTACTACGCCAGCGAGGGTTACCCAGCGGACAGTGTGCTGGAGTACCTGATGACGGTCGCCAACAGCGACTTTGAGGATTGGCGCCGTTGCAACCCGGCCGCTCCGCGCAGTGCATTCCCGTTCAATCTCAAAAAGATGAGCGTTTCGGGCGCGCTGTTCGATCTAAAAAAACTCAACGATGTCAGCAAAAACGTCATTGCGTCGATGACTGCCGAGCAGGTAGCCGAGGCGGTGACCGCGTGGGCAGCGGAATACGCGCCGGAATATCACGCACAGTTGACAGTTGACCCGGCCTTTACCGTCGGTATCTTCGCCATCGACCGCGGCGGCAACAAGCCGCGCAAGGATATGGCGAAATGGAGCGATGCGCCGGAGTATACCGCGTATTTCTTTGACGATACCTTTACCGGCATGGGCGAGCTGCCCGAAAACATCACCGCCGCGGATGCTAAAGCCATTCTCGCCGCATATCTGCCGGTATACGATCCGGCAGAGGACAAGTCCGCGTGGTTTGAGACGGTGCGCAGCTTGTGCGAGGGCCTAGGCTTCTGCCCGGACGTGAAGGCGTACAAAGCCGATCCGACCGCGTGGAAGGGTCACGTCGGTGACGTGAGCACCGTCATTCGTCTGGCGGTCACCGGTCGGCGCAACACGCCGGATCTCTGCTCCATCATGCAGTTGCTGGGCAAGGAGCGCGTGAGCAAGCGGTTAAACGATGCTATCAATTCACTGTAAGAGAGGTTTTTCCAATGGCGGATAACAATAATTTTATTCATGCAATCATTGACGAGGAGCTGGCCGAAGGCGGCCGCTGCTACGGCAAAGCGGTACACACCCGGTTTCCTCCGGAGCCGAATGGCTATCTGCACATCGGTCACGTAAAGGCGATGTGCATCGACTTTGGCACGGCAGAGAAATACGGCGGTCTGTGCAACCTGCGTATGGACGACACCAATCCGGCCAAAGAGGACGATGAATTTGTCCGCGCCATTCAGGAGGATATCCGCTGGATGGGCTTTGACTGGGGCGACCGGTTCTACTACGCTTCCGATTACTTCGACACGATGTACGAGCTGGCGGTGGGCCTTATCAAGAAGGGTCTCGCATACGTTTGCGAGCAGACGCCGGAGGAAGTGCAGAAAAACCGCGGCGACCTTACGCATCCGGCCGTCAGCCCCTACCGTGACCGACCGATCGAGGAAAGTCTGGATCTATTCACACGCATGAAGGCCGGCGAATTCCCGGACGGTGCGATGACGCTGCGCGCCAAGATCGATCTGGCCAGCGGTAACTTCAACATGCGCGACCCGGTCATCTACCGCATCAACCACCAGCCGCACCATCGCCAGGGTACCAAGTGGTGCATCTACCCGATGTACGACTTTGCTCATCCGGTGGAGGACATGATCGAACAGATCACCCATTCGCTGTGCTCTTTGGAATTTGAAAACCACCGTCCGCTTTACAACTGGGTACGCGACAACGTGGATTACGACGCCAACCCGCGCCAGATCGAGTTCGCACGTCTGGGCATCGACCACACGGTGCTGTCCAAGCGTAAGCTCCGCAAGCTGGTGGAGGAGGGCTACGTCAGCGGTTGGGACGATCCTCGGATGCCCACGCTGTGCGGTCTGCGCCGCCGCGGTTACACCCCGGCTTCGGTGCGTAACTTCATTGACCGCATCGGTGTGGCTAAAGTGCCGAACGTGGTGGAGGTCGCACTGCTGGAGCATTGCCTGCGCGAGGACCTCAACCAAAACGCGCCGCGCGCCATGGCGGTGCTTCGTCCGCTCAAGCTGACCATCACCAACTACCCGGCCGGTCAGACCGAAGTGTTTGACATGGAAAACAATCCGGTGCAAGAGGACAGTGGCACTCATCCGGTGGCGTTCTCCGGCACGGTGTACATTGAGGAAGAAGACTTTATGGAAGAGCCGGTCAAGGGCTATCGCCGCTTCTTCCCCGGCAACGAGGTGCGCCTCAAGGGTGCATACGTTGTCAAATGCACCGGCTGTGTGAAGGATGCCGACGGCAACGTGACCGAGGTGCTGTGCGAATACGATCCCGAAACGCGCGGCGGTAACACGCCGGACGGTCGCAAGGTAGGCGGCACGGTACATTGGGTGGATGCGAACACCGCTATCAACGCCGAGGTGCGGCTGTACAGCGCGTTGTTCGACGATGCCGACCCGGATGCGGCAGACAAAGATTTCATTGCCTGCATGAATCCGAACTCCCTCGAGGTGCTGACCAACAGCAAGGTGGAAGCTGCCCTGGCCGATGCGGTCTGCCCGAACTCCTATCAGTTCCTGCGGCTCGGCTACTTCTGTGTGGACAAGGATTCCACGCCGGAGCATCTCATTTTCAACCGCAGCGTATCGCTGAAGGACACTAAAAAGAAATAAGCAATAAAAAATCCCGTGAACGTCGTTCACGGGATTTTTGTTTGGTGATTATTCTTCCTCGCCCAGCGGCGTATCGGTCATCATATTGCGCTCAGCCCATTGTGCACGGGTGATGAGCAGCTCACGCGGTTTAGCACCGCGGTGCGGACCGACAATACCGCGCTGTTCCAGCTCGTCCACCAGACGGCCGGCACGGGCATAGCCCAGGCGCAGTTTGCGCTGTAACAACGAGGTGGATGCTTCACCGGCCTCCAGCACGACCTCCACCGCCTGCTCGAGCATGGGATCGGCATCGTCGAAGCCGCCGCCGCTCTCGCCGTCGGAAGCGCTGCCGCCGCCGGATTTGCCGCCAACCGACACCTGTGCCGCCTGACGCTCGATCTCTTGCACGATGGTCTGGTCGTAGTTATGTTCTTCGGACGGCTTGAGGAACTGCACCACGGCATTCACTTCACCATCCGACACAAAGCAGCCCTGCACACGCACCGGCTTGGACAGACCCATCGGCATAAACAGCATATCACCATAGCCGAGCAGCTTTTCCGCGCCGCTCATATCGATGATGGTACGCGAGTCGACCGCCGAAGCAACCGTCAGCGACAGACGGCTGGGGATGTTCGCCTTGATCAGACCGGTAATGACGTCAACCGACGGACGCTGGGTGGCAATGACCATGTGCATACCGGCGGCACGCGCCATCTGCGCCAAACGGCAAATGGAATCTTCCACCTCGTTGCCGGCGGCCATCATCAGGTCGGCCAGCTCGTCGATGACAATGAGGATCTGCGGCATGTGTGCCATGCCCTCGGTGGTAGCGGCTTTTTCGTTATACGCCTTGATATCACGGACCTTGGCCGCCGCGAATTTTTGATAACGGCCCAGCATCTCGCTGACCGCCCAGCCCAGCGCACCGGCCGCCTTGCGCGGATCGGTCACGACCGGGACAATGAGGTGCGGAATGCCGTTATACACCATAAACTCGACCTGCTTCGGGTCGATGAGCAACAGCTTGACCTCATCCGGACGGGCACGGAACAGAATGCTCTGGATC
>JAFUPS010000059.1 GCA_017481085.1 Clostridia bacterium
GTATTGACCGGCGACCAAGGTCAGCTTTTCGCCCTTGGCCGGCATATTGGCCACCGGGAGCTCCACGAACAGACCATTCTTACCCCACTTTTTAGCGGTAAGCACCAGCTCATTGCTGCCGACGATCGCCTTCTGCATCCAAGAAACGGGGACGCCGTCAATGACCTCCCAATCCGCGCCCGGCAGATCTTTCGACAGGTCAAAATACAAGAACCAAATACTGCCGTCGGCATTCTTCGTGGTCTGAATGTTGACATCCTTCACCGTCGTCGGAAGATAATCAACCGGAGTCGGGTCATAGTCCATCCACTCGCTGCCGTTCCACTCAAAGGTGCTTTCCTCAATCGTCACTTTGGCGGCGAGCGCATCGCTCACAAACAGACCCTTGATAACCAGAATATCGCCCTTTTCGGCGGCAAATTCACCGTTGGCATACCAGCCGTTCCAGTCGTTGTGCTTGACCAGCAGGCCCATATTCACGCCGTTGTTCGGCAACTTTACGCCATTGAGGAACAGACCGCTGTTCTCGTCGTCAGCCGGCGCAAAGCGGTTGGTCCAGTTGAAATCGCACGGACAACCAGCCAATCCATCCGAGCCCTTCAAATACAGCTCCGTATTGCTGGTGTTGGCAGCATCTGCGCCCACCGTGGTCAGCGTACCGGTATATTCGGTATATTCGATAGGCGGAACGTAATCCGCCCACGCACTGCCGTCAAAGACGAACTGGCATTCCTCGACAGTGACCTTGGTGCTGTGCTCGTCGTTGGTGAACACGCCCTTGATCGTGAGGATATCGCCTGCCTTGGCGGAATTGGCACTATCCCAATCCACAAACCAGCCGTTATTGGCGCTGTCGTGCTTCAGCAACAGACCCTGATTAATACCGTTGTTCGGCAGCTTTACGTTATTGAGGAACAGACCGCTGTTTTCATCGTCAGCCGGTGCAAGGCGATCACTCCAATCGGCACTCGCAAAAACCGCGGCAAGCGATTCCGAGCCGACCAGATACAGCTGATAGGCATTACCGGCGGCATCTGCGCCCACCGTAGTCAGCGTACCGGTATATTCGGTATATTCGATAGGCGGAACATAGAGCGACCAAGCCGTACCGTCGTATACCATCGTAAAGGTTTCAGTCAGTTCGATGCCGTTCATCGAGTTGTTGACTGTTTCGCCGAGAAGATTCTCATAGCACTTGGAGCTGCCGCTGATGGAGACCGTGGTGCCGACTGCCGGCGTTGCCGACAGCGTCGCGGCCTCTCTCAACTCAAAATACACCGAATAACCGTTGGTGTCGGTATATTTGAAAGCAAATTGTGTGCGGTCGAGCGTCTCACCGTTGATCGCCACCGTCAGATCGTTGTAGGAATAATCCCAGCTACCGCTGTGATCGGTCTCTGCCGTCTTCAGATACCACGCCCACGGCGAGGTATTCGCCACGGCGTTGACGGCAGTCAGCGTCATAGCATCGTAAACAGTGATAACGGGTGCTACGTAATCCGCCCACGCACTGCCGTCAAAGACGAACTGGCATTCCTCGACAGTGACCTTGGTGCTGTGCTCGTCGTTGGTGAACACGCCCTTGATCGTGAGGATATCGCCTGCTTTGGCGGAATTGGCACTATCCCAATCCACAAACCAGCGGTTGTTGCCGCCGTCGTGCTTCAGCAACAGACCCTGATTAATGCCGTTGTTCGGCAGCTTCACGTTATTGAGGAACAGACCGCTGTTTTCATCGTCAGCCGGTGCAAGGCGATCACTCCAATCGGCACTCGAAAAGACCGCGGCAAGCGATTCCGAGCCGACCAGATACAGCTGATAGGCATTACCGACCGACTCTGCGCCGACGGTAGTCAGCGTGCCGGTGAAGTTGTTATTGTAAACCTTCTCCGACTCCGGAATAGCGGAGGTTCGCGCCCAGCCGGTGCCGTCGTAGGTGAACACGACCGGTGCGTACAGCGAGAACTCATTGCCGCCGTTGTAGGTGGAATACCAATCACCTTTCAGGGTAAGGGTATCACCGGCAACCGGCGTTTGCGGAAAGCTCTCGATATAGAACGTGGGAGCGCCACTATCGTGGCACGCCATACCCTGCTCGCCACCGATCTGGAAGCGAGTGGTAGTACCGCCATGGGTGAAATACGCACCCGAGACGGTATCCGCCGGGAAGAAACGGTCGTTCCAGGTGCCGTCGATATGCAGAACAGCATTGGTGCCATCCGGCGTGATCAGCTGGAAGTTATTGGCCGATTGCCCCAATGCAGCGCGGACATCCATATACAGAATGACCGGCGCATCGGCGCTCATCACATGCCCCACCGACCAGGTCGTACCGTCGGTAAGAAGTTTGAAATCGGCGGTCAGATTGACCACGTCGCCGGTATTGGCGGTGTAGGAGCCGGCCTTGAAGATCAAGGTGTGCGCCTGACCGTCGTTCGGCAGATCAGCGGTCGCCATATCAAGAAAGTAGCCGTAATCGCCTTCCTTTTTGGCGATACCGGTCTTCTCGACACCGTCAACCAGCAACGTCTGCGTCCATTCAATTGCCCATGCCGATCCGGGCAACATCACGTTGCTCTGCAACGAGATGAACAGCCGCTCGCCGTTGTACATTACGCCCGTTGCACCGGATGCACCGGCCTTGTTGATAGCAGTCAGCGTGATATCGGTAGTGCCGGCCGAAACCGTAAATACCCCCATGCTGCCGATCAGTAAGGCAATGCAAAGCACAAAGGACAGTATGCGAAATTTCAGTTTCATAAGTGTTCCTCCTTATATTGAGGGGTCAGTACAAACAAAGCTCTAAAATCCGGGATAGCCCCCTCTTGCGAGGGGGCGTTCCGTTTTAACAGATATTAGCCGTTGTAGACCGGGATGACGAACACACCCGTACCGGCGGCCAGCGTCACGCTGTAAGCGCCGTTGGTAAGGTCAACGGTAGTCACCGAGCCGTCCGCACCGTACACGATCGCCTGATCGGCCGAGTGGAAGGTCATAGAAACGGTGCTGGAGCCACCCTTGTGCGGTTCCTGCGCATTGGCGATCAGATAACCGTCGAAGCCGTCCTTATCCTGCAGGCAGCCAATGACAGCCGCACCGCTGTTGGAAACGCTGCCGTCGACCAAACGGGCGTTGTCGGCATCGGTATAGGTCGACCAGGAATCGTCGTTGCCATCATACGCCGGCAGATCCAGCTCGATAGTGCCCTGCCAATCGTAGTTGAGCAGTACGCCCTCCAGCGTCTTGACGTTGGCGTGCGTGTTCAGCACCCATTCGTAGTGATCGTTCTTGGTGCCGTCGCCCTTGATCATGGCCGTATTATCCAGCGTGTTGGCGCCGGTATCCCAGTGCTCCCAATAGGTGAACCAGTTGATGCTCTTCATACCGTAGGCCAACGCCGTATACACCTGGAAGCCGATATCACGCTGGCTGAGGATCTCACGGTTCATCCAATTATTCCACGTGCTCGAATCCGGATCAAGTGCGACCGCCTGCATGGTGATACCGGTGGTGAAGCCGCCGGCCTTTGCCGCCTCGGCAACCGTATACAGGTTGCTGAACCAGACCGGCTCGAGGAAATAATCATCGAAGACGGAGCTGATGTTGTTGTCCTGTATACGCAGCACGTAGTTATCGTACATAAACTGACCGGCAGCGGTGCCCAGGCCCGTCACGTATTCGCTGTAGGTCAGACCGATGTTGGTCTGAATGAGCGACTCAGCAGCGATGGGGTTGTTACACCACCACATACCGACACTCGGATAGTTTTCTTTCAGGTATGCGGTAACCTTGAGGTAGTTGTTGTAACGGCCGGCGGTATGCGGCTCATCGGACATGTAGAAGCCAGCAAACGCGCTGTGCTTGCTCTGCTGCTCCACAAGCAGATCGAGGACTGCTTTCCAGTTGGGCGCATATTCATCGACGTCCGTTTCGCTCATCAGCCAGGAGCTGATGTCGTTGCTGTAAACAAACACCTTGAGGCCACGCTCATTTGCTTCCTCGTAGTAACGATACAGCAGATCATTCACATAGTAATCCTCGCCAAACTCGGAGTAGTACAGCTCTGCCACGAACTCCGTCTGAATGTGGGTGAAGCCGACCGCTGCGTAATCGTCCATCAACTGGTCGATCTCATCATCCGACAGGAAGTTGACCACGCCGGCAGCCGTATCAACGGTGCCGAGCTTCGGCGCATCGTAAGCGCACTTCACCATTTCAGACGTCCCGTAGTACGGCGTACCCACCGGCACGTCGGCTACGTATTCATAGAAAATGCCGAGGATCTTGCGGCGCAGCAAGCGCTGGTCGTCCGCATCAATGGCGCCGGAATTGTCGATATCCGCAGCCGTACTGCTCAGCAGGGCCACGTAGGTGTCGGCCAGGTACTTCTCCAGCACGACGGCATCCTTAACGGTGATCTTACCGTCGTTGTTAACGTCATACTTCATCGTGCTGCCGGAGAAATCGCCCAGGCAATCCACCCAGGTGGTACCGTTGAAGCTGAAGGTGGATTCCTCAAACTCGACCAGGTAACCGTTCTGATCGTGGAACAAGCCCTTAATAGTCAGCACGGTGCCATCGGAGACACTCACACCGATATCCGACAGAGCGGCGAAGTATTTTGTCTCGCCCAGCTTCTTCATAAGACCGGAAACGTAGGTGCCGCCCTGCACGTACTGCGTGCCGTTCAGGAAGAAACCGTTTTGGCCGATATACAAGGCCGTGCCATCGTCCGAGACACCGTTGGCACGGGTCGCCAGCGACCAATCGTCTGTATACGCCGCACCATCGTTTTCGCTGGCAGTAAGATGGAAACCAGTAGCCGTACCGCCATCCGGAGCAACGCTCAGCGACGGTTTTACCGTCGTGCTCGGCGTGATGAAATCGGTGAAGGAAATACCGTATTTGTTCGCATACAGCGGAATATCGCTGACAATCCGATAGGCGTAGCCCTTGCTATGATCAGCATACCAACCGGCCTTCAGCACCACCGTATACTCGCCACTGGTGGAAACGGCCGAAGCCGGAATGCGGATGAACATCAAGCCGGCATCCGTGCCGCCGCCACCGTGCTTGATCGTGACGGCGGTCGCCGCACCGTTGACGGTAATATTCTGCGTGTATACGCTATCCCAATCCTTACCCAACAGACCCGTCGGGGAGATCATATACATATCCCATGCATTTTCAGCGACGTTAAAGTTGGACGCACTATGGAAGGTAGACGGAGCAACCGTGACGGTGGTGTACACGCCGGGCATAAAACCGTTGCCGATGTAGGTCATCACATAATCAGCGGTAAGGTTGTAGCCGTAGTTCTTCGTGCTCTTATACTGACCGGCCTTGACGGTGATGCTCTCGCCCACCGCCGGCAGAATGGAAGTCGGCAGTTCCATGAACAGATTGGAAGCACCGTCGTATTTGACGGTAACGGTATGCTGCGTGCCGCCAATGGTCACGATCTGCGGATACGCACCGCCGTCATCCCATGCCGGATGCGTCAGGCTTGGTGTAGTCGGAAGATAAACAAACCAGGTCTCACCGTTCAGCGCAGTGTTGCTGGCGATGCCGGTGATCGTCACGTCGGTGTATTCAACCGGCACAGCCCAGGTAGTACCATCGTATACCATGGTAAAGGTCTCGGTCAGCTCAATACCGTTCATCGAGCCGACAACCGCTTCACCGAGGAAGTTTTCGTAGCACTTGGATTTACCGCTGATGGTAATCGTCGTACCAACAGCCGGCGTTGCCGACAGTGTAGCAGCCTCTCTTAACTCAAAATACACCGAATAGCCGTTGGTATCGGTATATTTGAAGCCAAATGCCGTACGGTCGATCGGCGTACCGTCGATCGCAACCGTCAGATCGTTGTAGGAATATCCCCAGCTGCCGGTGTGATCGGTCTCTGCCGTCGTCAGATACCACGCCCACGGCGAGGTAGCCGCCACAGAGTTGACGCCGGTCAGCGTCATGGCATCGTAAACGGTGGTATCTACAGGAGTATAGTCCACCCAGTTGGAGCCGTTCCACTGGAAATTGCTTTCCTCGATGACCACCTTGGTCGCACGGGCTTCGTTATAGAAGGTACCCTTGACGGTCACGACCGTGCCGGTGGTAGCACCGGGGATATCGGCATACCACTGGTTGGCGGCGGAATACTTCAGGATCTTACCATTGTTGCCTTCTACCGCAACCTTCACGCCGTTGACAAACACACCGTTCTCGTCGCCGTCCATCGGCTGCAACCGGTCGGCCCAGGAGGTATCGGCATACGCGCCGCTCAGGCTATCCGAACCAATCGCATACAAAGCACCGATATTGGTAGTCGTTTCTGCGCCCGCCGTGGTCAGCGTGCCGGTATACGTGGTGTACTCAATATAATTGGCCCACGTGGTACCGTCCCAGATAAACGCCGACTTTTCGATGTTAATACGACTCTCGGTCACATCGTTGGTAAACGCACCCTGGATGATCAGAATATCGCCGACGTTAGACGCTGTGAAGCCCTCTGCATACCAATAGTTGTTGGCGTTGCTGTACTTCATAATCTGGCCGCCCACACGAGTGCCGTTGAGGAAGATACCGTTGTTAGCACCGGCAACAGCAGGGGCTTTATAATCCCAGCTGCCTTCGACCGGAATCTGGTATGCGTTCAGCGAGTCATCACCCTTAAGATGCAGACCCATCGGGTTTTTGGCGTTGGTTTCCGCACCGGTCATGGTCAGCTTACCGCTGTAATCCGTGTAGTCGATCTGCGTTTCCCACGCCGAACCGTTGTAGACCATTTCAAAGGTGTCAGTCAAAACAATGGCACCCCAATTCCAAGCATAGCCGCTTCGATCTTCCAGATATGCCTTGGAATAGCCGCTGATCGTAACGGTAGTTCCCTCAACCAGGGAAGCACCCTGCGGATTCGTGATATTGAAATACGCCTCCGCTGCGCCGGTAAACTTAAAATCAAAGTCTGCCGGATTCAGCACCGTACCGTTAACGGTAATCGTCAAATCTAAGTAGGGATACGCCCACGACGTAGTGGCGGTCGGAGCGTTGACAGCCAAATATCCCATCCAGCCGCTGAAGCTGCCGACACCCTTAACAGCAAAGTCATGATAGGTGGTAGCACCTGCATACGACGTCCATGCCGAGTTCTCATACATAAGAGTGAAATCAGAAGCCAGCTCATAGGTATACCCGGCAGAGGACGTATACGAACCTGCCTTGAGGACGATGTCTGTCTGATCACCGAGCATAGCTATCGGAATCTCGACGAACAAATTGGTACCGCCGGCGTACTTGACATTAACGGTGGTCGCTACGCCGTTGACCTCGACCGACTGCGTGTATACGCCGCCGGTGTCCCAATCGGGATAGCCGAGGTTGGTGTTGATCATCAGATACATAAACCAGGTCTCGCCGCTGATGTACGGTGCCGGGTTCGGGAGAATTCCTGTTATCTGGATCGCCGTCGCCGCAGATACCGTGAAGACACACATGCAGCTAAGCAGCATGGCAATCGTCAACACGATCGCGCAAATTTTCTTGGTTAAACGCATAGGGATAACCTCCTTCTAAAAATGGGTTTTTCTTACTATTGGTTATTCGTCACGAGACGAAAGTGAAACGGAAAGGAATGCCGATCATTTCAACGCACCCATGGCGGTGTTGCCCATGATCTTATCGGCAAAGAGTGCGTAGATCACCAGCACCGGCACCATGACGATCACCGTACCGGCAAACATGATCGGCTGGTCGCCACCGAAGTGGACAAAGCGTTGCTGCATTTCCTGCAGACCGAGCGCCAGGGTCGGGTGACTCGGAAGCATCAGATACGGGCCGACGTAATCGTTCCACGTAGCGATCACACCCTGAATAACGAAGATCATCATCATGGGGAACGACTGCGGATAATAGATGCTCAGGAACACGCGCCATTCGCTGGCACCATCGATGTAAGCCGCTTCGGCGTAGGCCTTGGGCATACCGCGATACAGCGTGGAATACAAAATGGATCCCATTCCGAAACCGCCGGAGGTAAACAGGAATTCACCCAGGAAGGTATCGTACAGGCCAAGGTTCATTTTGATCTGCATGACCGAACTGGTAGCACCGATGATCGGGATGATCATGGACACGTATACCGCCGCTTCGATGATCTTACGGCCCGGGAACTCATACCGGGCACAGGCATAACCGGCGAACTGCGGCCACGTCATACTGTTGATAACGTTGATCACCACAAGAATGAGCGAGTTGCCGAGCAGCTGGAACAGATTGTGGTTTTTGTAGGTCATTTGCTCCAAAACCAAAACGTAGTTTTGGAAATCCCATTCCACCGGCAACGCAAAGGAGTTGGATGCGTATCCGCTCGCGGTTTTTAACGAATTGATGAGTAGCCACGCAAACACAAACACAAACGACAGCGCACACAGCACCATGAATACGTAAGATATCCACTTGAATATCTGCCAGAGAACGCTTCCGGCGGTGATAGAGGTTTTTACACGGTCTTTTCGAATTGCTTTAGCCATCTCTATCCCCTCCTTAATACTCTTCCGCGGAGGACAGTTTCTTGCCCAACGCACGGATAGCGAGGGTGAACGGTGCACCTATTAACGTGAGCATCACACCGAAAGCAGAGCCCATGCCGTAGTTGCGGTTATTCGCCATACTTAACATTGTCAAGCCAAGGGCGCCGGCACCCTGAGTCGGTGCATCGCCGCCGATAAACAGAAGCGAGATATAGCCCCAGCCAAACACACTGGCCAACGAAATAGTCAGAATCGTTGTGACCGTCGGCGAAATGAGCGGCAGCACGATCTTAAAGAATATCTGCGGATCGGTCGCACCGTCTAACTGCGCAGCCTCCACGAAATCGTCCGACACGCGGTTCATGGCCGACAAAAAGAACAACATATTGGTGGAAAAGCCGGTCCAGATATTAAAGATCTGAATAGCCGTCCAGGCAGTTCCCTTTACAAACCAACCGTTAGTGGGGAATTTATCGCCTACACCGAACACTTCGTAGATCATGTGCAACGCGCCATCGTAATCGAAGAAATTGCGGAAGATCAACACCAGCACAACCGCCGAGGTGATACACGGCAGATACAACAAAGCGCGCAAGGTCTTATAAGCCGGGACCTTCATAAACAGCAGGTAGGCAAACAACAGGGAAAGCGGCGCATTGATGAACAGCGTGACCGCACCAACCTGCAACGAATTGATGGTGGCATCCACCTGGTTGATCACCATATCGGTGTCGAACATCTGGATCACGCCGCCAAAGTTATCAAACCCCACAAAGATCGGATCGGTACCGGCGCGTGTGTAGTTATGGAAAGCCATAACAAACATGTTGGCATTCATCACTTGCGAAAATACAAACATGAATAATGGCCACGCGACCAAAAGCATAGCAAACATCGTTTGCTTTCTTTTGAGTCGTTGCATACTGCTGACTCCTTTTTTCATCGCTTATACTCCCAATTCTTGCTTGGAAAGTCTGAAGTCGATCTTGCCGCGCTCTAAATTACCTTTCAGATAATTGTATACGTTTTCCGTAACAGCCAGACCGGTTGCGGCTTCACGGGAATCGACCTTCTTGCCGGTAGCCGTATCGATCCAAGTGGTGCTGCTGCCGAACGCAGACTGCACCAGGCTGGCAAACGGCGGCGTATACGGGTTGTAGTAGATACCCACGCGTCCGTAGCAGAACAGCTTGGTGGGAGCCCAGGATTCCACCGGTGTGATGTGCTCCATCACATAGTCGACCTGCTTGAACCAGTCGCTCTTTTCCACCGTGGAATCGTCAAATTCAAAGCACATCGGAGACTGCAGATCCTGGCACAGCGTCGGCATATATTCCTCCGAGAAGAGGAACAGCAGGAATTCCTTCGCCAGATCCGGGCACTCAGCCGTTGTCGGGATCATGAAAAAGTCAATGTTGTTCATGCGGGAGATGGACTGATAATTGCCATCCGCATCGGTCGCCGGAGTAGCACCCTCTTCGATGAGGTAGTTGCCTTCGGCATCCGACAGCCACGGAACCGGCATAAAGCCCAGGCTGTCAGCCATATTTTCCTCTTCGATCAGGTCGGAAGATTCCGTCCAGAGCCACGAGCCGGTCGGGCAAAGCAGAGCCTGACCGCGGATAAAGCGCTGCTGCGAGGTCACGTGGTTGAAGGACGGGCTACCCGGGACAGAGGTACCCGAGGTCCATGCGCCGTTGCTATCCAGCTCCAGCGCAAGCAGATCCATCATTTCCTGGTATGCATAATAGAATGCGTCGTGACCGAGCATGTTGATATCGGCCGTCTGATTATAATATTTCTCAGTGCCGTCCAGCCCCATGTACTGATACAGCCACGGATACAGCATCATTTCCAGATAGCCGGTCGAACCGGACCACACCATCGGCTGAACGTCGTAGGTCTTGCCGGACTGCTCATAGGTGAACAGCTCCTTATTGGTGCCTTCGGCGGTCACCTTCTCCAGCGCGTTGAATACTTCTCTCAGTTCTTTGGTATTGATCGGATAATCGTGACCGGCTTCCCAGCCGAGCACGTCATGGCAGATGTAATTCATCATCGGCTTGTTGTACGCCAACGCAGTGGGGGCGTAGGTCAGCGGCACCACGTAGTTGACCTTCTCACCGCCATCCAACAAATAATGATTATTGCCGATGATACGATCATTCAGCGATTTTCCGCTTTCGCCCGGCTGATCCATCATAGTGGTCAGGTCAGCCAGATAGCCGGATTCCGCCCATTTCGGCCATTCACCCGTCTGTATAAAATACAGATCCGCAACAGCCAACCCTTCTGTCTCAAGGACGTTTTGCATAGTGCCCGAAAGCATAGAGTCAAACTCATATTGCACCTGAATGCCGGTCTTGTGGGTGAATGCCTCGGCAGCGTTAGCCAACCAGGCTTCCTTCAAGCCGTTCAGCTGGGCCTTGATAACAATATATTCACCGGTGAGAGCTGCACCGCCGCCCGTAGTATCGCAACCGGTCAGCGAGCCAACCAGCAACACCGCAACCGCCACTACAGCAATTAGTTTCTTCATGACGTTCATAATCTTCTCTCCTTTACTTGATCGGAATCACAAATACGCCTTCGCCGGCGTCAAGCTCAAAGGTATAGCTGCCATCCTGCAATGGGATCTCCGTCTCCTCGCCCTCGATATAGGCGATAGCCGAAGTCGCTTCGCGGAATTTCACCGTGACAGAGGAAGTAACCTCCTTGCTCGGCTCGACCGCGTTGACGATCATAAATCCGTCGTAGCCGTCTTTATCCTTCAAGTGACCGATGATCGCATCCTGCGTGGCCGAAGCTTCTGCAATACGCGGTGCTTCGTAATCCTCCACAAACTTCATCGTGCCGAATTCATCTTCGACCGTCAGCGCCGTAGTTCCCTGCCACTCAAAATTGAGCAACACGTGATCGAATTTCTTTACCTCCATATTGGCAGCCTGCACCGCATAGTAAGCATCCGTCTTAACCGATTCCTGCCCGTTTTTCTCCGGGTACATCACCATGCCGTCGTAAAAGCTCTCGTTGATATGCGGATGGCCTTCGCTGCGGTGTTGCCAATAGGTGAAGTAGCCGATCGTCTTAGCTCCGTACGCCAGCGACGTATACAGCTGATAACCGACGTCTGCTTTGGTCTTGATAGACCGCGCATGGTCACTGATACCCTCACCGCCGACAGCACCGTAGGCACAGGACTGGATGACCACACCCATATCAAAGCCGCCCTCCTTGCCGCCGGCAGCCGCCAGCTCAAGGTTTTGGAACCAAGTGTCGCGCAGGTAATTTTCCCCGGTCGTGGGGCTCCAACGCAGCGGATAATAGTCATAGCAGAACATATTGTCCAGCTTGCCGAAATCCTGGATATATTTCTTATAGCTCTCAATAGTGCCATCACCCGCCTGCGCACCAAGGTGCGGTGCGCCGTAGACCGGCAGCATGCAGGTCAACGTGCGGCAATCGGATTTGAGGCTGTGGATGTACTGCGTGACCTGCTCAAAAATGCGGAAGTTATTCACACGCGGCTCGTCCCGCAGCGTGATACCGTAAAAGCTGTCATAACCCGACAGCGCGGCGATCATACCGGCGATATACGCCTTGGTATCCGCATCCAACAACGGGCTGCTGCCCTGTGTCAGCAACGTCAGACGATCGGAGTGCACCAGCACGTCCAACCCTACTTTTTCTGCCAATTCCATGTACTCATACAAAGTACTGTCTTTGAAATTCGACGTGCTCAGCCCCTTGGAGGTCAGCTCGTGCGATACGTCATTCTCGGGGTACAGCAACGTGAAGCCGGCGTTTTTGTAGTCCAGAAAATCCTTTTCGGTTACAAAGCTGTTCCAGCCGCCCTTCGGATCGTCCGGATGCGTCTGACCGTTGACCTGCCAACGGTAACCACCACTGCGCGGACCGGCGTACGCATACAGCGTCAATTCCCGGTCATCGGTATAGCTCGGTTTTCCCTCGGGCACGTTCAACTCCACCTCCGGCTCACTATTGCCGCCGCACGCCGTCATTCCCAGCAGCATCGTCAGCACTAACAACACACAAAATATCGTTTTCATTGTGTTCTCCTCTGCTACGCGTGTATACATTCATTTAAGTATTAAAACATTGTGGAACGGATCCGTTCCACAAACAACGAGCGCGCTCGTTGCTCCCTTTTTCCGTTAGGCCTCGTCCGATGCCACGGCGGTATCGTCCGCCATCGCGTCGTCCCAGTCGTCTTTCCATTCATCTTCCGTCGAAACGGTAGCAATGGCAGCCGCCGTCAAGCGGCTTACCAGCAAGAACGGGGATTCATACTTCTTCATCAACAACCCCTCCTTACAGATACGAGTAATTGTCGCGGCAGAAGGTGAGCAGCGTAGCCACCTCATCGTCGGTGAGTTCATCAGCCGTCAAGATCGCGCCAAGCGTATTGGTAGCACCACCGGCGATCTGATTCGTAGCGATCGATTGTGCGATCGACACCAGCGATTTTTGGGCTTCGCCGGTCTCGATAGCGGTATCCGCTTTATCGTTGTGGCTGTAGTACACCACCGTGCCGTCGCCCAGCTTAACATACGAACGAGCGGTGATTTCGCGGTTCGCACGGCCGTCGGTGGTACCGTTAGTCAGCGTACCAAACAGCGACTCGCCACCGGCAATGCGGGTCAGTTCATCCGCATCGGTAGTTTTGGCGATGGCCGGGGTAGTGCCGTTTTTGCCAACCGTGTTCAGATCGAGGTCCTGCTCCTCATACAACAGCAAAGAGGGCATCATGATGATACCGGCTTCGACGATGGTGGTGGAAGCCGAAATGACCGAGGTCTTAGTGGACTGGAAACGGATGCCCTGCTTGGTGATATCCGTTTTGATGGTTGCGCCATCCAGTTCGATGGACAGGTTGGTCGCATCCACAACCGTCACCGTGGTATTAGCGTTAAGCACGCTCACCGCACCCACGCCGGACATATCCGAAGCGACTACATCCGTCAGCGACACGGTAGTGGAAGCATCCGCTTCCGTCATCAGCACCGTGAAATTGATCGTCAGCCACGCGTCGTTCGGCGCAGAACCGCCGGCTACGTTGGACAGATCCACGAAACGGATCTCGCCGGCTTCTTCATCCACACGAACGGTGACATCCTCGGTGTTGCCAAGCACCAACACGTCGCTGCGCAGCGTGGTGCTTACGTATTCCAGCTTTGCCGGATCGTATTCGATCGTACCCTCAACGCCGCCAATAGTGCCCTGTACGTACATAGCGACACCGACCGTCTCGCCGGCCTTCGCCTGAATCGGGCCATCCATGCGCACCGCCGGCGTCACCGCCGCACTTGCCGGCAGAATGCACGCTGCACACAGCAACATAACCGCACAAATCACAGATACCCATCTTTTCATTGTATATTCCTCCTTCAAAATTGAAAATACAACATAATCCTCAGGAGCAATGCTCCTTTTGAGTGAAAACACAGCGGCCGTTATATGCTAAAAGCCGGTAGGTCTCCACCTTGCACTTTTATCATAGCAAACCTAAACGGACGCGTCTATTATTTTTTTCCAAATTTACGTATTTTTTTCCAGGCAAATGTAGGAATTAACAAGGAGTCTCACCTGTCCCCGGTAACTTTTGTGACAATTATTTAGATGCCTATTTGGACATTCGGCTTGACAGAAACAATAAAAAGCATTAAAATGCAAATAGTCGAAGGA
>JAFUPS010000060.1 GCA_017481085.1 Clostridia bacterium
AAGGTGGAGCGGCTGACCGCAATGTTGTTCACCCACACGGTGACCGTGACGGTCGAGCCGTCGTCTGCCATATCGGTGAGCGCGATCTTCAGATTGAATTTGGTATTCGCAAAGGTCGTTAAACCAAATTTTGCCGGATCGTGCAGCGCATTGGTAAACACACCCGTATCGGAACACAAGAACAGTTGGCCGCCCGCTACACGGAATTCCATAGACGCCCACGGATTCTCGGAAGAGCCGGCATAGCGCAGCTGCATGCCTTCCGGCATAGTAACGTCGCCGTTGAAGATGGTATTGTTCATCGACTCGATAGCCGAAGCAGTGTAGATCGTACCGTTAACCGCTGTAGCAGCGTTAGCCAAACCGAAATCATCCCAGGAGATCTCGGTCAAATCGCTGACAAAGGTCGTTTTCTCGGCCGAGCGGATCGAAATGACCGCACCGGAGCCACGGTCGTAGATACCCATGCAGGAGCCGGGCGTACCGCCCTTGGCCAGCGTGAAGAAATCACCGGCCATCACGTTGTTGATCCACACGCCGAAGGTGAAGTTATCACCATCGATCTGCGTGCTGATCTTGATATTGAACTCCTGACCGATAAAGGTAGAGCCTTCCATACCGAAATCGGACGGAACGTACAGCTGCGAATAGGCCGTGCCGTAGGTACTGTTGTTGATCTCCAGATAACCGTCAGCACGTGCCCAGATAAGCAGACCCTGCCAGCCATCGTAACCGACCCAGCGGATATCGCCGTCGCCGGAGAACTTCACATAGCCGTTAAACAGCGTATTATTCAGCGAGTTATAATCGTTGACGTCCGTGCTTAGCGCATACGGAGCATACTTATGGCCGGTAGCAGAGCCGTAGTTGCCGTCTGCCAGGCCGAGATCCGCCCAGGTGATCTCGGTCAGACCGTCCGGAACATTCGAGGGCATCGTGCTCTCTCCGCCCTCGCCCGGCTGTTCGTCGTCATCCGGCATCGGTTTGGAGGTGGCATAGGTGTTAAGCGATACCGTACCGGTACCGTTTGCGCACGGTACCATGCAGGAGCCGATCGGATGCTCGGTCGAGGCGACCAAGCGGACCTCAAAGGCAAAGTAATCGTTGATCCACACCGTCAGCGTGGCAGAAGTGCCGTCTGCCGCACGGTTGGTCAGCGCCATTTTCAAGTTGAATTGAGTATTGATAAAGGTGGTCAAACCAAACGCCGCCGGGCTGAGCATATACCAGCCGTTCGGATTGTCGGCAGAATTGTACTTGATACCCTCGCCGTTTTCGAACACCAGCGAGCCGCCGGCATCCAAACGCATCTGCAAGCCGTACCAGCCGCCGGTGGCACTCACGTCAAACCAACGGCTGTAAACACCACTTGTCGCCGACGGAATGCTCAGGTCGGCATTGAAGATGGTGTCGTTGATTGCCGCCGGCTCTTCGGCGTTATAGGAGTAGTAAAACCCGGTATACGGGATTGGCTGGCCCACCACGATCTCAGCGGACGCGTTGTTGCAGGCCATGTCGGCCCAGCCGTACTCCGTCAAACCGGCCGGAAACGCCTTATAGTCACGCAGGGTAACGCTTCCGCTACGCGGATAGGCCATCATACCCTTAACATGATAATCGCTGTGATCGTTGACATACACATAGCCGTCGTCAGCTGCCATGGAAGCATTACCCGCGACCGCCACGCCATTCACCCAGATACCCAGCTTTAGGTCATCTTCTGCACCGTCAGCATCGTTATCAACGTACTGAATGCTGACCTGCAGCAGGAACTCGTTGCCGGCAAAGCTGGTCATGCCAACGTCAGACGGCTTGATAAACGCCGCCAGACCGCTGATGGCCACACTGCCGTCAATAACGAGCTGATCTTCGGACAGACCGAAGATGATGCCACCCCAGTTATAGTTGCTCTTGATACCCGGCACGCGAAGATCAACGTCGCCGGAAAGAGTGACGTAGCCTTCAATCAGCACGTCATCCAACTGCTCGGCGGACTGCGGACTGGAGCTATCGACCGTATAAACGCCGCCCATACCGAAATCCGACCACGTCAGATCGGTCAGATCGGTGGGGACTTCCGGGGAAGCCTTGGCCGCTGAGCCAATCAGCGAAAACGTGAGTAGCGAGCCTAAAAGCAGACTCAATACACACAGAAGTGAAACCGTCACTTTCAGCGTTTTAAATTGCTTCATAGAAGTGACCTCCTATTAGGAAAAAAGTGTAGGGACGAACACTCGCCCTGTTGACCGATGTCATTTCCGGAGGACAATGCCCCCGAAGCTCTAAGCCGGGATCCCACAAGGAATGACACGGCCTTGACGGGCGGTGTTGGCCGCCCCTACGGGGAAACTCTCCTTGGGTGGGGGAACACTCCCCCACCCAAGGGATATTCACGAGAATTAGCCGAGGACGATCAGAGCGCCTTCGCCGGCACCCAGGCTGAAGGAAGCAGAGCTGCCGTTGCCGGAGGTGGTACCGGTGGTCGCGATGACCGTGTAGTTCACCGCGGAGCTGAAGTTCACGGTGATGGTGTCTGCGGTGCTGTCATTCGCATCGTAGTTGGAGACGTACAACGCCGTCTTGCCGTTGTAGTCGAAGCAGCCGGCCAGCGCACCGTAGGTGCTGTTGGACGAGCTGATGCCGGTAACCTCGTTGTAGGAGGTGACGACCGGGTTGGAGGTGGAGGTGCTGATCTTGCCGTAAATATCGGTGATAGCAGCCGTTGCAACCGACTGCGCATAGCCGCCGGAAGCCATCACACCCTCGTGGGTGGCTGCCATCAGCACGTGGTCCACATCCGCGATGTGCGCGTTGATCTCGGTGGCGTATTCGCCCCAAGTGTTGACCTCGCCGTTGGCACCGATCAAACCGTTGCGGTCGTAATCGTAGGTACCGCCCTCAGTCAAAGCAAACCATTCCGGCTGCATCAGCGTGAAGTACTGGATGCCCTGAGCACCCATCGCCAGCGAGGTGGTGACGTTCCACTTAAACTCACCCTCGGTCGGGGTGTTGTTGGTGGTAGCCGACATCCACTCCATCTTGTCGTTCCAGTTAGAGCCAGCCTGCACGAACGGACGGAACGGCAGACCCTTCTCCTTCGCGACCGCACGGATCATGGCCATGTTCTTGAAGTACTGGCCGCTGGTCTGCACGTTGGCATCGCCCTCGAGATACTGGTTGTCGTCGTCAAACAGATAGTAGTCGTAGCCGATATACTGCATATCGAAGCCGTCGACATATTCGCGGATGTATTCCATGTAACGGCCGGCAGCGGTCCGTTCATTTTCAAACCAACCGGCAATACCACTCTGCTTACCCATCTGCAGCCAGTACGGCAGCAGGTTGGCGTACACAACCACGTCGCCGCGCTTGTAGTTGTTAGCCGCCGTTGCCAACGGGCCGTAATCCGAGATCGGACGGTCAGCGTCATAGCTGGCCGGATAGCTGGTGCCGGCCGGCTCATCCACCAGGAACACACCGGCGTAGGACTGGAAGTTCTCGTAGTTGGCGAGATACTCCGCCAGCTCTTGAGACGTGTAGGAGGTCGCAGGATCGAGACGGGTATCGTTGACGTACATGTTGATACCGTGGTTCTGTGCACGCGTCAGCATCTCATACACGATGGCACGGCCAGCCGGAGAGTTGGTATACATGTTCTGGCTATAGGTGATCTCGTTGATACCCATATCCGCAATCAGCTGATACATCTCATCGGTGATGTGATCGTACTGGCTGTAGTGCACAGTACCGTTGGCATCGGTGTAGCCGTAATCACGCGACGGGCCCCAGAAACCGGCAATCGGCATCTCTTCGCCCTTTTCGGCCATCTCGTAACCGAGAATGGTGCGACGGACGTTGGTGAGATCCTCATCCTCATTGTCGTAATCGGTATCGTAATCCGCCGCCTTAGCTGCCAGCTTACCGAAATCGGTACCGGCAAGGATCAGCTTGATCTGCACGGCATCCGCCACGTCCACCAGGCCGTCACCGTTGGTGTCGCCCGGGATGTAGGTGATGATCGTCTGCACGTAGTTGGAAGCACCGTCGGTATAGGTGACCTCGGTCACACCCGGCAGGGTGATGGTCTGGCCATCCGCCGCGATATAGTCGCTCTCAACCAGATTGTGATACAGATCCGGCAGGTTACGGGTGATAGCACCCAGATCGTAGTAGTTGCCCTCGACAGAAGCGTGCATGACCAGCGCGTTGGTCATCGCACCGGCAAAGCCGTCGATCACCAGCGGACGGTCATTGTACAGCACGTCGTTGATGTAGACGTACAGCAACACGTCGTTGTTGTATTCCACCGCGTCAACACCGAACTCAAGCGGCGTATCCATGAAACTGGCCAGACCGAAGTCGCCGGCATACAGCTCGAAGCTGCCGCCCCAGATCTCGGTCGAAGCCGGTGCGTTCAGCACCATCTGATCGCCGTTGAGGTAGAAGCGGAGACCGTACCAACTACCGGCATCCGTACCGCCGTAGCACATGTAGTAATCACCGTTGCCATCGTAGTGGAAGGTGACGTTGGCACGGAAGGAGGTGCCGATCAGCGTGGTCACGTCGGCAAAGGTGCCTTCAACCGTCTGATACTTCGTGCTCTCGGCCATACCGAACGAAGACGGGTTGGTATTGACCAGATCACCCGGCAGCACCGGCCAATCAGCCGACTGCAGCTTCACGCACGAGCCGTTACCACGCGGGTAAATACCGACGTAGGTGCCAATAGCATCGTTAGCCATACCTTCGATCGTGACGGTGATATACTCGTTGTTGTACAGCACGTCGTTGAACCACACGCCGAGCTTCATGGTGCCGTCGCCCACAAACTTGAAGGAGAACTTCAGGCTGTAGGTGCCGCCCACCACGTCAACGCCGGCAATGCCATCGTCAATGACGATGTCGCTGCCCAGCATCTCGCCGTAGCCGGAGGTTACATAACCGATATCTCCCGAACCGGAAGTCATAAAGCGCAGGCTGTTCCACAGCGTTTCGGTGCCCATCAGCGACAGCTGCGTGTCACCCGTGAAGGTAATGCTGTCAAACGCAACGATGTGCTCATCCAGCGAGGTAGCGCCGGTGTTCAACGCACCCATGTCTGCAAAATTCAGGTCCTCGTCAGAACCATAGTAGATAGCATCGGAGATGCCGAAATCATACGGACGCACGACGGTGTAATCCGGCAGCGTCTCGATCACGATCGGCTCACCGAAGGTGATAGCCGCCACGCCGCCATCGTAGGTGGCGATAGCCGCAAACAGAACGTTACCCAGCTTGTCGTTCGCCACGTCGAGGTCGACTTTGAAGTACTCGCCGTTATACAGCGTATCGTTGATCCACACGCCCAGCTTGACGGTGGTTTCGGAGGTATACAGCAGCGTAAACGCCAGCTTGTAGGTACCGCCCACCAGATCAACACCGGCGATGGCGTCGGTCAGCGTTTCGTTCAACAGCTCACCGTAACCGGAGGTCAGCGTGACCGTACCGTCACCATTGGTGCGCCACTTAAAGCCGAGGTCGGCCGTAGAGCCGAAGAAGTTCATATCCAGGCAGCCTTCGAAGGTGATCTTTTCAAAGACCAGCGCAGACTCGTTAAAGTTAGTGATACCGGTGATCGCACCGGCATTCACATCGTAGTTAGCGTCATCACGTTCAAGCTTGTAGGCGCCGTCCGCAATGTTACCGGAAGCCGGGGTGTACACGGTGTAATCGGTCGGGAAGGTCGGGATCGTCTGCACCGCACCGGACAGCGTGATCGCGTTGCCGGAGTTGTTATCGTACAAGCCGATCATTGAGCCGGCCTTATGATCGCCCTTCGCCAGCGTGAAGTAATTGCCGGCCATCTCGTTGTTGACCCATACACCGAAGGTGTAGTTCTCGCCGGAATCGTCGATGTCCACCGAGATCTTCAGGTTGAAGGTCGTGCCCATAAAGGTGGCCAGGCCAAACGTACCTGCGGAATACGTCTTGTTATACGCCGTACCGAAGGTGCTGCTGTTGATCTGCAGACAATCATCCGCAGTCAACGAAATGACCAGACCCTGCCAGCCGTCATTACCGGCATAGCGGAGCTGCGTGCCGACACCCATGCAGATATCGCCGGAAAGCAGCGTGCCGTCAAGCGAGCCGTCGTAGGTACCGCGGCCGGAGAGGTCACCGGCAACGGCCGGATACGTAGCGTTTTCCAGGCCCTCAAAGTCGTACCAGCCAAGCTCGGTAAGACCGGTCGGCGGCGCAGGAGTCGGGCGCTTGGAGTTGATCACCACCGTACCGGTGGAATCCGAACGGTAGGCCAGCCAGGTACCGAAGTTATCGCTGCCCTTGTTGGCCGTATCAAATCGGAAGTACTCGTTGTTGTAAAGCACGTCGTTAAACCACAAGCCCAGCTTGATGACCGTGCCTTCATACACGATAGAGACCTTGAGGTCGTAGGTGCCGCCCACCACGTCAACACCGGCAATAGCATCGTCAAAGATGATGCTGGAATAGCCGTTGTTGGCAATGATGTGGCCATAACCGGAGGTCAGCGTCAGCGTGCCGCCATCAGCCAGCAGCTTAAAGCCTTCGTCCTG
>JAFUPS010000061.1 GCA_017481085.1 Clostridia bacterium
AAACATGGTGTGCAAGCTCGCGTCCTACAAGGGCAACGTGTTCGCGGTGGAGCCGCCGAACTTCGTGGAGCTGATGGTCACCCAGACCGATCCGGGCTTTGCCGGTAACACCGCTACCAACGCCACCAAACCGGCGACGCTGGAAACCGGTGCGGAAGTGCGCGTCCCGCTGTTCATCAACGAGGGCGAAATGATCCGCATCGATACCCGTACGGGCGAATACATGGAGCGTGCGTAAGCACTCTCCCTTCACCAACCAATAAGGAGGATGACTGTTATGACGACTTCCGAAAAAGTGGCCTACCTCAAGGGTCTGGCCGAGGGCATGGAGCTCACCACCGGCGACAGCAAAGAAGCCAAGGTGCTGACGGCGATCATTGATATCCTCAATGACATGGCGCTGGATATGGAAGATCTCGGCGAGGAGCTGACCGAGCTCGGCGAGCAGGTCGATGAGATCGACGAGGATCTGGCCGACGTTGAGGATCTTCTGTATGAAGACGATGAGGACGAGGACGACGAGGACTTCGATCTGGACGATCTGTTCGAGGTCTCCTGCCCGCATTGCAACGGCGATTTTGAAGTAAGCGAGGAAGAGCTGCTGGCCGATGAAGGCATCGAGTGCCCGATCTGCGGCGAAAAGCTGACCTTCGACATCGAAGAGTGCGATGGCGACTACGCTTGCTGTGACGAAGATTGCGACAACAAGGAATAAGATGCAAACCCAAAACCGCCCCGGTCAAACGACCGGGGCGGTTTTTGTTGTGTGTGGCGTCATTCTGAGCGCAGCGAATAATCCGTTCTCCCAAAGACGGATTACCACAGGCATTTCATGCCCCTTGACATTCATTCGGACACAACACACTTATCGTAGGGAGCGACGCCCTCGTCGCTCCGTTAACACCTCATCCGTCAGCCTGCGGCTGACACCTTCTCCTCATAGGAGAAGGCTTTCGGGAGGGCGTCGCTCCCTACACCCACCATCACGCAAAAAATCCCATCCTCTCGGATGGGATTTTTTATTACAGTACAACGTCGCCTTCGAAGGCTACCTGAGCGTCGCCGGTCATGAGGACGGTGCCGTTTTCTTCGTAGCGGATCACCAGTTGGCCGCCCTTCAGACGGACGGTGATATCCTCGCCGCGCGGACAGAAACCGTTTTCCACCGCCGCTACCGCCGCCGCACAAGCGCCGGTACCGCAGGCCCACGTTTCGCCGCTGCCGCGCTCCCACACACGCATATTCAGCGTATGCTCGTCCACCACCTGAATGAACTCGGTGTTCACACGGTCGGGGAACAACGGATCACACTCAAACTTCGGTCCGATCTTTTCCAGATCCAGCAGATCCGGGCTGCGGTCGGTGAATACCACGCAATGCGGATTGCCCATGGACACGCAGGTGATGGTGTATTCACCGCCGGCGACCGCCACGGTGCGTCCCACCGCTTTATCGCCGTCCAGCCGCACCGGGATCATCCGCGGACGAAGCTCGGCCTTGCCCATGTCCACCGTGATCTGTTCGGCTTTGCCGCCGTACAGATGCAGCGTCAGCTTGCGGATGCCCGCCAGCGTTTCGATAGTCATGTGGCGCTTGCGCACGATGCCCCAATCGTACAGATATTTACCGACGCAACGGATGCCGTTACCGCACATTTTCCCCTCGCTGCCATCCAGATTGAAGATACGCATCTTCGCATCCGCCACACGGGACGGGCAGATGAGGATGCAGCCGTCGCCGCCCACACCGGTGCGACGGTCGGACAACAGCAGGCTGAGGCCCTCGGGGTTGTTGATCTGGTTGGTGAGGCAATCGAAATAGATATAGTCGTTGCCGCAGCCGTGCATCTTGACAAAGTGCCGCTTTTCCTTGCACTTACGCATGTTGTTGATATCCACCAGCTCGGTGTTCCACACGGTATACCGGCTGTGCAAGCTATCCGCAATGGCGTTGGCGGTGTCGATCGACGTGAGACACGGGATGCTGCGCTCCACCGCTTTACGGCGGATCTGCACCGATGCCTGCGTGGGAATACGTCCCTTGGACGAGGTGGAGATGATGTAATCCACCTTGCCGCTTTCCAGCAACGTGATCGGGTTTTCATCCGATTCGTGGATCTTCTTGACGATCTCCACCTGCATACCGGCGGCGACCATGCAATCGGCCGTACCTTCGGTGGCATACAGCGTGAAACCGAGGGCGGCGAATTTCTTCGCCACATCCACCATTTCCTTCTTATCTACGTCACGGACGGTGAAGAATACACCGCCATCCTTCTTCAGGCTGTAACCGGCGGCGATAAGACCCTTATACAGCGCCTCGCCCATGGTACCGGCCAAACCCAGCACCTCACCGGTGGATTTCATTTCCGGACCGAGGTGGGTATCGACGTTGGTCAGCTTCTCAAACGAGAACACCGGCACCTTGACCGCCACGTACGGCGAGCTCGGGTACAAGCCGGTGCCGTAGCCAAGATCGACCAGTTTTTCGCCCAGCATGGTACGGGTCGCCAAGTCGACCATCGGCACACCGGTGACCTTGCTGATATACGGCACGGTACGCGACGAGCGCGGATTGACCTCAATGACGTACAGCTCGTCGTCGCTAATGGCGTACTGGATGTTCACAAGGCCCTTGGTCTTGAGCGAAACCGCCAGGCGGCGCGAACAATCAATGATGCGATCCACCATTTTGTCGTCCAGCTTCCACGCCGGATACACGGCAATGGAGTCACCGGAGTGCACGCCGGTGCGCTCGACGTGTTCCATAATACCGGGAATGAGGATCTCCTCCCCGTCGCAGATAGCGTCGATCTCCAGCTCGATACCCATAAGGTATTTATCAATGAGGATGGGGTTTTCGATCTCCTGTGCAAGGATGATCGCCATGTATTCGCGGACGTCTGCTACATTAAAGGCGATGATCATATTCTGACCGCCCAGCACGTAGGACGGACGCAGCATGACCGGATAACCGATCTGCTCGGCTGCCGCCAACGCTTCCTCGGTGGTCATGACGGTCGAACCGGCCGCGCGGGCGATGCCCAGCTCCTCCAGCATAGCGTCGAAGCGCTCGCGGTCCTCGGCAGCGTCGATGGAATCCGCCGGCGTACCCAGAATGCGCACGCCGTTGCGGTCGAGGCACTTGGTCAGCTTGATGGCGGTCTGGCCGCCGAACGCCACCACCACGCCATACGGTTTTTCGGAGTGGATGATGTTCATCACGTCTTC
>JAFUPS010000062.1 GCA_017481085.1 Clostridia bacterium
ATGTAAAAGTAATTACCGGTAATGGAATAGCCGGTGCCGGTCCACTCAGCCCCGTCCACGTAGACGGTACCAAACGCCGTGGTCCAGTCACCGTAGGTATCCATAATGGCCTTGCCGTCCTCGGTGGTTACCGGCAGATAAACCGTGCCGTTGGCGTTGACCATCGTCGGGTCAAAGCCAACCGTCACCTCGTACACGTCTGCGGCAGCAGACTTCTGTTCGGCCCACACGCCATCCGTCTTGACCAGCGTCAGATCGTTTTTGATCACGATCGGCATGGTAGATTTGCAACTGGCATCCGGCGTCAGCTCGGTGCCGGCCTTGATCTCGATCTTGGTGATGTTGTTCATCCCAAGACCGCCCATGTAAAAGTAATTACCGGTAATGGAATAGCCGGTGCCGGGCCACTCAGCCCCGTCCACGTAGACGGTACCAAATGCCGTGGTCCAGTCACCGTAGGTATCCATAATGGCCTTGCCGTCCTCGGTAGTCAGCGGCAGATAGACCGTGCCGTTGGCGTTGACCATCGTCGGGTCAAAGCCAACCGTCACCTCGTACGTATCCGCTGCACCGGCCGGCAAACCAACCGCCAGCATGCCGAGCAGCACCGTCAAAGACAGAGCGACAGCCATGATGTTTTTCGAAAGAATTTTCTTCATATCCGCCACTCCTCCTTTAGTTGATGCCCCAGTCGGACCACAGCTCGGTAATGTCGCCGCCTTCTTCCTGCGCCGTCAAGCCGAGACGCTCGAAATCGTAGCGGAATTCCCGACGAGCGGCGATCAGGTCGATCTCGCTATATTCGGTCGGATACACCTGCAGCAGCAGATAGCGGTACTGCAGACTTTCCAGCAAAATGCGGTCGCACAGCTGCGCATAGCGCGCCGGATCGCTCGCCTGCAGCGGTGCAATGTCCGCATAGGCACGGTCGATCTGATCCATGTAATGCTGCAGCTGCTGATAGGTCCAATACGCATCCGTGTCCAGCGCGTCCCAAATGACGCCCTGCGCACCCAGATCGTTATAGATGTGCGTCGTCCACTCGCGGTGCTCGTTAAACAGCGCCTGCATGGTATCGCCCGCCTCGCCGAAATAGTTGGCGAAATAGGCATCCAGCAGCTCGTCGACACTGAGGTCGGCATTCCACGCCAGCTTGGCCATGAGATACGCTTTAGCGCGGCTCCACGAGGTGTTGATATTCTTCTGATAGTGTTCCGTCTGGTCCAGCAGCATGACAGTGCCGTTTTCGGCCAACAGCTGATAGTTCTGCTGCATGACCTCTACCGTGTTGAAGAACACCATGCTGGTGCTTGGCAGCAACGAATAGGTCCAGGCAAACAGATTCTCGCTGATGGACGACCAGCCCAGCACCTGACCGAACGGACCGTTCGGATCGGCAATATCCGAAGCGTCGAACGGAATATCGTATTCCGCACGGATCGGGGCAAACATAATGGCTGAATCCGGATTGAGCTTAACCGTATCGTCGATGGGAGCCCATTTGCCGGTAGCGGCATCGTACTTCGCCGGCGGCACGACCGTCTCGTAATAGGCGAAGAACACCAGACGCGTCGGCTCGTCGTCCGGACGGTTGGCAGCAAACCACGCGTTCACGTCCGCCTGCAGCTTATTGACAAACGGAATGCAAACGGCGGCGTTGGTGCCGTACTTCTGCAGCGATGCGGTGCATTCATCGCAATCGCACCAGTAGCTATTGTCCTCCATACCGAGCAGCATGTTCGGCACGGGCGACTCGGCGATCAGTTTGATCAGATTTTCGGAGTAGACCTCCCACATATCTTCGTTGGAGTAGCACAGCTGAGCCGGCTCTTCGCGGCCAGCAGTAAAGGTGGAGTTGCTCCACGTTTTGGAGGAATACCAATCCTTATACTTATCGTCGGTAAAATCGTAGATCTGCGGATCGACCAGCTCCATCGAAACGTGAGTCTGGTGACCGAGCACAAAGATCTCTTCCGTGGCGTTGAAGCGCATACGGAAGCTGAGCGTCGGATCGAAAATGATCTCGCCGTAGTTACCCTCGCGCCAATCAAAGGTCGGGGTAACGCTCAGATCGAAGTTGAGCAGCTTGGCGGAGGCAGTCGGCGTGAGCACGATCTCATCAGCCGCATAGCACTCGTAATCAAACGCATAGTACAAAAACTCATACACCGCGTTGCGTGTGCCGTATTCCGCATAACCGCACAGATAGCAGTCATCATCCTTGACTTTGATGACGAAGCCGTTATACTGCACCTCATCGTAAGTAGGACGCACACCGGCCGTCACCGAGGCTTCGGTAGCACCTACGTAGAGGTACTTACCGGCCGGCAGGTCGGCAGACTCTGCCACGATGGGGAGCTTTGCACCGGAAGCAGTCCCACCGTCAGCGACTGGTATCAGCAGTGGCGGCGGCTGTACAAAGAACCCGCCGATCTCACCGCCAAAAGCCTGTCCGCCTATGATGAGAAGTTCCGCAATTACATCCGCCCAGCCATCGGTCACATGAAGCTCCGGGACGTCCGCGAGCAGCACCTGCAGCAGATCCTCCACGCACAATCCGGCATGTCCCACTCCCATCTTGTCAAGCTCCGCTCCCTGATGCAGCAGCTGTTCCGCCGGGCGCGCAAGTCCCGTCTCATCGTCTTTGACCCCTCTGAGGACCTGAGTCTCCCGGCTTATCGCCGCGGCACACGCCGCTCTCTCACCGACGCCGAGCGCCGCGCCTTCCTGGCAGCGGAGCCGCAG
>JAFUPS010000004.1 GCA_017481085.1 Clostridia bacterium
CCCGGCGATTTCGAACGCACGCACAGCGCACAGATCGTGGAGCAGGTCATCCGACCGACCGGTCTGCTCGATCCTGAAATCACGGTCAAGCCGGTGGATGGGCAGATCGATGATCTGATGGAAGAGATCCGCATTCGTGCGGCGCGCAAGGAGCGCGTGCTGGTGACAACGCTCACCAAAAAGATGGCGGAGGACCTGACAGACTTCCTCACCGAGGCCGGCATACGTGTGCGCTATATGCACCACGACATTAACACTATGGAGCGTATGGAGATCATCCGCGACCTGCGGCTGGGGGAATTCGACGTACTGGTGGGCATCAACCTGCTGCGCGAGGGCTTGGACATCCCCGAAGTGTCGCTTGTTGCGATTCTGGATGCTGACAAGGAAGGCTTCCTGCGCAGTACCACCTCGCTGATTCAGACCATCGGCCGTGCGGCGCGTAACGCACACGGCGAGGTGATTATGTATGCCGATTGCGTGACGCCTTCTATGGAGGCGGCTATCCGCGAGACCAACCGCCGTCGCGCTATTCAGGAGGCGTACAACACCGAGCACGGCATCACGCCCACCACCATCACCAAGGACGTGCGTGACGTCATCGAGATCTCGACCGGCAGCAGCAAGAAAAACCGCAAGGTGACCAAGGCGGAATT
Source organism: Clostridia bacterium (assembly GCA_017481085.1). Taxonomy (GTDB): domain Bacteria; phylum Bacillota; class Clostridia; order Oscillospirales; family Acutalibacteraceae; genus RGIG426. Next base: position 657 of record JAFUPS010000004.1, read on the forward strand.
CGGACGCATGAGCAAGCAGGATAAAATGCAGCTCATTGCCGAGCTTACCAAAGAAATGAAGAACGCCGCACGGTTGCTGGAGTTTGAACACGCCGCATATCTGCGTGACCGTATCAAACAGCTACAGGAGTAAGGTTTATGGCAAAAAAGATCATCATCCGTGGCGCACGGATGCACAATTTGAAAAACATCGACGTGGAGTTGCCGCGCGATCAATTGATCGTGTTTACCGGGCTTTCCGGCTCGGGCAAATCGTCGCTGGCATTTGACACCATCTACGCCGAAGGACAGCGGCGATACGTGGAGAGTCTCTCCTCGTATGCGCGTATGTTCCTCGGGCAGATGGACAAGCCGGACGTAGATTATATTGAAGGGCTATCCCCTGCCATTTCCATTGACCAAAAGACCACTTCGCAAAACCCACGCTCAACGGTTGGTACGGTCACCGAAATCTACGATTACCTGCGTTTGCTGTATGCACGCATCGGCGTGCCGCATTGCCCTATCTGCGGCAAGGAGATCAACCAGCAATCGGTGGATGAGATCGTTGATCGGGTGCTGGCGTTGCCGGAAGGCAGCCGCATTCAACTGCTGGCACCCATTGCACGCGGTCGCAAGGGTGAATACGTCAAAGAGCTGGAGGCCGCCCGGAAGGACGGTTACGTGCGCGTACGCATCGACGGCGAGCTGCACGAGCTTTCGGAGACCATCAAGCTGGAGAAAAACAAGAAGCACACCATTGAGATCGTGGTAGACCGCTTGGTGATCAAGGACGGCATTCGCCGTCGATTGGCCGATTCCATCGAGACTGCCACCGGGTTATCCGGCGGCTTATTGGCGGTGGACGTTGTGGGCGGCGATGAACTGTATTTCTCGCAGAATTATGCCTGCCCTGAGCACGGTGCGACCATCGAAGAGCTGTCGCCGCGTATGTTCTCGTTTAACAGCCCATTCGGTGCGTGCCCGAAGTGCACCGGTCTGGGCGTGTTCCAGTCGCTGGACGTGGAGCTGATTTTTAAGGATAAGAACTTGTCCATCCGCGAGGGCGGTATCCGCACTTCCGGCTGGGATTATATGGGCGGCGGCGCTATTCAGCAGATGTATTTCGATGCCGTGGCCGAGCATTGCGGGTTTTCATTGGATACGCCTATCAAGGATCTGCCGCCGGAAGCGCTGGATACGCTGCTGTACGGCACCAAGGGCGTGAAGATCCGCATGAAGCATCACAAGGGCTTTGGCGAATATATGGCGCCGTTTGAAGGCATTGCCAACAATCTGGAGCGCCGCTACAAAGAGACCACCAGCAACTGGATGCGCGAAGAGCTGGAAACCTATATGCGCGAGGTGGATTGCCCCGATTGCCACGGCACCCGACTCAAGCCGGAGGTGTTGGCGGTAACGGTGGGCGGTCTGAACATCCACGAGCTGACCAACAAATCCATCACCGAAGCACTGGAATTCTTCGATGCCTTTGAGCCGACCATGTCGGAACGGGAACATCTCATCGGCGACCGCGTAATCAAGGAGATCCGCGCACGGCTGGGATTCCTGGGCAGCGTAGGATTGGAATACCTCACCCTCTCCCGTGCGGCCGGCACGCTGTCCGGCGGCGAAAGCCAACGCATTCGTCTGGCGACGCAGATCGGCTCGTATCTGACCGGTGTGCTGTATATCCTCGATGAGCCGAGCATTGGCCTGCACCAGCGCGACAACGACAAGCTGCTGGCAACACTCAAGAAGCTGCGCGATCTGGGCAACACCCTCATTGTGGTGGAGCACGACGAGGATACCATGCGTGCCGCTGATTGGTTGGTTGACGTCGGCCCCGGGGCAGGCGTGCACGGCGGTGAGATCGTGTACTCCGGTCCGGTAAAGGGTGTGCATAGCTGCAAGGCATCCATTACCGGGCAGTATCTGTCCGGTAAACGCCGCATTCCGATTCCGGCGGCCCGTCGACCGGGCAATGGTCGGTTGCTCACCGTGCGCGGTGCACGCGAAAACAATCTGCAACGCATTGACGCGACCTTCAAGCTGGGGGCGTTTAACGCCGTTACTGGCGTTTCCGGCTCAGGCAAATCGTCGCTTATCAACGAAATTCTGTATAAGTCGCTGGCGGCGAAGCTCAATCGGGCGCGCACCTTCCCCGGCAAGCACGACGGCATCGACGGCGTGGAGTTTTTGGACAAGGTCATCAACATCGACCAATCCCCCATCGGACGTACGCCGCGCTCCAACCCGGCGACCTACACGGGCGTGTTCAACGATATTCGCGAGTTGTTTGCGCAGACGCAGGATGCGAAACAGCGCGGTTACAGCGCCGGGCGATTTTCGTTTAACGTCCGTGGTGGACGTTGCGAGGCCTGCCAGGGCGACGGCATTTTGCGCATTGAGATGAACTTTCTGCCGGACGTGTACGTGCCGTGTGAGGTATGCAAGGGCCAGCGATACAACCGCGAAACGCTGGAGGTACGCTACAAAGGCAAAAATATCTACGACATTCTGGAGATGACAGTGGAGGAATCGCTGTCGTTCTTTGCAGATCTTCCCCGTATCAAACGCAAACTGCAGACACTGTATGACGTGGGGCTGAGCTATATCAAGCTCGGGCAACCGGCCACCACCCTTTCGGGCGGTGAGGCACAGCGCGTGAAGCTCGCTACCGAGCTTTCCAAGCGACCGACCGGTAAAACCGTATATATCCTCGATGAGCCGACCACCGGCCTACACACCGACGACGTGCGCCAACTGATTACCGTGTTGCAAACGCTGGTGGACAGCGGCAACACCGTCATCGTCATCGAGCACAACCTCGACGTTATCAAGACCGCCGACCACATTATCGACCTTGGTCCGGAGGGCGGTAATCGCGGCGGCACGGTGGTGGCCTCCGGCACACCGGAGCAAGTGGCACAGGTTGCCGGTTCGTATACCGGACAATACCTCAAACCGCTACTGGAGGGGACGAAATGAACGAGTTTGTGATGCGCCCCATTGCGCGTGTCCGCAGCGATTTCCCCTCGAAATTCGGTATTCCGCGGCAAAGCGGATTGGTGGAAACACTTAAGTCCACCATCGTATTTGAACCGGAATACCGCAATGCGGATGCGTTGCGTGGGCTGGACGGCTACTCGCACATCTGGCTCATCTGGCAATTTTCCGAGGCGGTGCGCGAGAATTGGTCACCGACGGTGCGTCCACCGCGACTGGGCGGAAACACACGTATGGGTGTGTTTGCCACACGGTCGCCGTTTCGCCCCAACGCCATCGGGCTTTCCTCGGTGAAGCTGGAAAGCATCGAGCATACCAACGAAGGCACGGTGCTGGTGGTATCGGGTGCTGATCTGATGGACGGTACGCCGATACTGGATATCAAACCGTATCTCCCCTTTACAGACTCCCACCCCGAGGCCACCGGCGGTTTTGCCGAGCCGGTGCGGGCGTATGCGCTGGAGGTATGCTGTGACACTAAGCTGCTGGCAGCGTTTTCGCCGGAACAGCAGCAAGCGCTGCTGGGCGTGCTCGCACACGATCCGCGGCCCTCCTATCAGGACGATCCCGAACGCATCTATGGGCTGCCGTTTGCCGGCAAGGATATCAAGTTCCGTGTGGTCGGCAACACGCTGACGGTGATTGCAATCGAATAACAAAAAGGCTTCAGCCAAGAACGGCTGAAGCCTTTTCCATTATTCATCAAACGCAAACGAGCCGGATAGCAACGTGACCGCATCGGTGCCGACGGTGAGCAAGCCACCGTCACACGTGGCGGTACGCTTGGTGCCGTCCTCCAGCCACACGGTGCAAGGGCATTTAACCACCGACGTAACGAACGGAATATGTCCGGCCATCACCGCCAGCTCACCCTCTACGCCCCGGACGTCCAGCTTGACGCAATCTCCGCAAAATTGATTGCCATCGGGAGAAGCAACGGTTAATCGAAAAGTGCTCATACCGACACCTTCCCGGCCTTTTGCACGGCCTCGTCGATCGTGCCGACGAACAGGAAGGCCGATTCGGGCAGGTCGTCATGCTTGCCTTCGATGATCTCCTTAAAGCCGCGGATCGTCTCGGCAATCGGCACGTATGCACCCGGGATGCCGGTAAATTTCTCGGAAACGTCAAACGGCTGTGACAGGAAGCGCTGGATCTTACGCGCGCGCTGCACCAACAGCTTATCGTCATCCGAAAGCTCATCCATACCCATAATGGCGATGATATCCATCAGCTCGTTATACCGCTGCAGAATGCGCTGTACTTCTTTGGCAACAGCGTAATGCTCCTCGCCCACGATCTCCGGCGACAGAATACGGCTGGACGATTCCAGCGGATCGACGGCCGGATAGATACCCTGCGAGGCGATACTACGCGCCAACACGGTGGTAGCATCGAG
>JAFUPS010000063.1 GCA_017481085.1 Clostridia bacterium
GCCCTTTTGGGTAAAACTCCCGCAGTAAGCCATTCAAATTCTCATTCGTTCCTTTTTGCCAAGCACAATAAGGATCTGCAAAATACACGTTACAATTTAATTGCTTTTCAATTGTTTGCCAGTTAGCAAACTCGGTTCCTCTGTCACAGGTGATGGACTTAACTGCCTCATCGGGCAGCTCTGATAATGCTGCAATAATTGTCTTAGCCATTGTATCTGCCTGCCGGTTTGGCATTTTAATCGCTATGTAAAATCGTGTTTTTCGTTCTGCCAAGGTAGCGAAGCACGCCTTTGTTTTGCCTCTGCCCGATACCACGGTATCCGCTTCCCAATGACCAAATTCTTGCCGTTTGTATACACTCTTGTCCCGTTTTCGAATAGATTTACCCAGGTTAAACTTTCCCCGTGTTTCCTTCTTGCCATGGCTTTTACCTTTGCGGCGGAGCACCTTTAAATTCACATCAACATATTTCTCATATATCCAACGATAGATCGTTCTAACTGAAGGCATATTTAATTCGCAAGGTGTATTGGCAATCTGTTCCGGTGACCAAGTGAGTAGCAGTTTTTCTTTGATGTACTCCACCTTCTTCGGATCTTGGAACATTCCTCTGTGACAATAGGAACGGCGTAGCAGATATTTCTTTTGCGCTGTGTAGGGGTAGTAGGCAGGAATGTCATACATATGGGTGCGGTTTCGTTTTAGTTCCCGAGATACGGTGCTGACACTTCTCCCAATCAGCTCGGCTATCTTTCGATAACTATACCCCTTTAAGTAATATTCCCGTAGACAACAACGCTCTTCTATGGTAAGATGGTGGTAGTTCATACGGATCTCCTTTCGGTGTTTGGTGTGTGGTAACTCTATTCTACCAGAGATCTGTATGAACTTCTATTTTTTTCTAAAGTGTTGCACTTGATAGTATAACTCACCGTAAAAACAAAAAAGAAGCAGGAGAGATCTCCTGCTTCTTTTCTTATGCCTGAATAAGCAACACGCCGTATGGCGGCAGGGTGACGACACCCGACGCCGGATCGCACGGCACTTCCTCGTCGGTATGCTCACCGTCGATCAACCGTGCGGTCACCGCTTTGCCGGCGAATACCGCGCCATCCAGCGCAAGCGATACGTCTTCATCCGCACCGTTTGCCAGCATCAGCGCCACAGCTTCGCCATCGGTAGCGCCCAACGCGTACACGCGGTCGTCCTCCGAAGAAATCGGCACTGCCTGCCCTAAACGGTACAGCTCGTTGAACATCTTAAAGGTATAATACGTTTTGGTGGGGCGATAATCCATCGGCGCCGGCATCTCAAACAGCGACGCATAGGTAGATTGGATACAGCCGGTGTAAAATTCCATCTGATCCACCAGCGGATGCATACCAAGGAACATCTGCGCCGTCCACGCCGCGTGCTCCGGCTTGCCGCGCAGAGTGAAATTCGGATTCCACTCATTTAACACGCTTTCCACCTGTGTCAGCCCACGCTTATCCAGCTCACGGCGCACGTAGGCGGCATGGTGTACGTTATCCTCCACGCGGGCATACGAATGCCACGTGAAGAAATCCAGCGGTGCGGTGGTTTCGGGGGCGGTGATATAATCCAGAAAATCCGTAAAGAACGTCAGGAACGATTTATACCGCGGCGATACGTGCGCTGCCGCCAGCACTTCCTCCGGCACAAGCTCGGTCATGCAGGCGTACATACCGCTGCTGGCGTAGCCGCCGATCAAAATCTCGGGGAATTGCTCGCGCAGGTGACAGGCAATGGTGCGATAGAACTCAAAAAACTGTTCTTTTGTTCCCTTCCAGCACGGATTTTCCGCGATCTCATTGGAGTTATCCGGCTCGTTCCAGATCTCCCAATAACGGATGCCATAGTGAAAACCGTCCGCCCAGCCGTGGTTGTAATGCCGCACGATGTTGGCGCATACGCGGGCATATTTGGCAAAGTCCTTCGGCGGATAGATGCGATAGGCCTTGATAAAATGTCCGTTTTCGATGGTTGCACCCAGGCGATACACCGGCTCCATGCCGGCCTTGTACAGCTCCTCGATCAAGCGGTCGGTAATCGCAAAATCGTAGTTGGCCGGATCGGTCTCATCGGCGGTATCGATGTTGGGGAAGATATTTTCCACGTCCACGAAACGCGCACCGCCAAAGTAACCGCCGGTGTCGTGCAGACGCGAAAACGGAATACCGGCCTCTGTCATATAATGCATATGCTCGTAGCCATAATAGCCAAAGACCGGCGCGTTGTTCACACCGTGCATCGGTTTGACCTTGCCGCTCGGAGCAGCAAAATTCATAGTCAGTCGTTTCATATCCATTCCTCCTTATAAGGCATTGATAACGATTAGTGCCGCTACGCCCAGCAACAGACCAAGCGCAGACTGCACCGTAGGCCGTTCGCGGTAGCAGATCGCACCGACGATGGCTGCAATAATACTACTGCCGCCGTTGATGCAGGCGAACAATATCACCGAATCGACCGTTCGGGTCGCGTCGGTCGCCAACTGATTGATGAGGAAAACCGCCAACGCCAGCAACACGATCGGCACGTACAGCCGACGGTCCAGCGATTCCTTTTGTCCATCGAGGCGCGCTTTGCCAAACATCAGCAAAAACACGACCGCCGGAATACCAAACGACAAAAACGAAAACAGCAAAACGTTGGCCTGCGGATCGGTAAAGGTGAGCAATTTCTGGCACAGCATGGTAATGCCGTTTGTCAGCATACTCCCCAGCAACAGCAGCACCGTTTTCCACGAAAACCCGGTGTTGGCCGACTTGGCCGAGCAGCTCAACAGCCACGAGGCGAATATAAACACCGCCACGCCCAGCCATTGCCACAGCGACATCGGCTCATCAAAAAACAGAATACCGGCAATGCATGGCACCAGCAACCCGGCTGTGCCGAATACCGAAGTCAGCGCTATCGTCCCGGACTTCATCGCCAGATTGCTGCACAGCGTGGACCCTGCCAATGCCAGGCCGGATACGGTGGATAGCCAAACGTTCAGCCAGCTGAAATGCTGCCAATTACCGTCTATCAGCAGCGATGCCAGCGCGAATACCGCCGACAGTCCCATCGACACCGCCACGTACAGCGACCGCCCGACAGCGGAAGTGGGAAACACCGTGCTGGTGCGTTTGCCGAAATAGTGCTGTATCACACGCAGCAGCATGATGATACCGATAGAAACCACTCCGGGCATACGATCCCTTCCCTTCTGCTTTCATGGTAGCACACGCGCCAAACAGAGTCAACGAAAATCCTTACGAAAAATTTTCGTAAATCCCTTGCAGCTTTGTTTGCGGCGACGTATAATAAGGACGAGGTGATCGCATGACGCTGAAAAAGCTGGCAGACCATTGTCACGTATCCGTTTCCACCGTATCCAAGGCGTTTCATAACGCACCGGATATCAGCGAAGAGACCCGGGAAACGATCTTCCGTGCAGCCAAGGAGCTTGGTTGCTACGGCAAGTACCGCAAGGAAAAATACAATAAAAAGTCGATTGCCGTGATATGCCCCGAAACCGGCAGCGACTTTTACACCGGCTATATCGAGCGTCTGCGCGCATTGATCGAGCAGGACAACGGAATCGTGCTGATCTCTGCCGACGGCTTTGACAAAGAGCGCCAGCGCGAACTGCTTGACTATTACGCCGATCATTTACACGTCGACGGCATTCTGATATTCGGCATCCACGCACCGCTGAAGACCGGATATGACACACCCATCGTATCCTTGCACGGCACCGGCAGCGATCCGACCGACGCGGTATATATGGACATGCGATCTCCCATAAACGAGGCGGTCGCTCATTTGGTTAAGCTGGGACATACGCACGTCGCTTTTTTAGGGGAAACGCTGACCGCAACCAAAGGTGATATGTTTGCGGAAGCTATGGCCGGTCATCAACTCCAGCCGACCGCACAAATCAGCAGCGAGCAGCGGTTTGAGCTGGCAGGTGAAGACGGCGTACAGCGTCTGCTGGAGCAAGCACCGCACACCACCGCCATCATCTGCACCTACGATTACATCGCCCTCGGCGCCATCAAAGCGCTGAACACCGCCGGTCTTCGCGTGCCGGAGGATATGTCGGTCATCGGCATCGACAATATCCGGGTAACGCCCTACATCGGCACCTCGCTGACCTCCATAGACACTCATCCGGACGAAATTTGCGCAATTGCATGGGATCTATTGAAAAAGAAAATGGAAAATCACTTCTTCCGGCTTAAACAGCGTATTCAAATATCCGGGTCACTGGTCGTCCGCGAAACCACCGCCCCACCGCGAAACGAAAACGCAGGATAGGAAATCCTATCCTGCGTTTTATTTGGTTATATGTTCGTCAAAAGCCGACAGCATAGCTTGTTGGTCCGGTTCTGCATACCAAAAATGTGCCGATTGCTCTAAAAGGATCGTATGAATATTTTTCTGCTTTTGCAACAGAGCCGTCGCACGGTGGGCAACCAGCTCATCCTTTGCCGATTGCACCGCCACACAAGGGACGGCGATCTCCGGCAAACGAGCACGCACACGTTTCATTTTATCAAACAGCTCAAAGAACCGCGGCAACCAGCCGAGATACTGCCACAAGCGCTTGGTCGTCCGCACGCTGCAGGCAGCCTTGGTAGCCATCGCCTGCGCATCCGTTTCCGGCACGCGGTCAAATGCCACGCGCAGCGAATTGCGTACAATGACAGGGCGAAGCGCCGGCCACAGCGGTACCGCCAGCAAAAACAGCCCCTGCACCTTTTCCGGACGGGCCAGCGCCGCCTCGATGAGCAGCAGCGTTCCCATGGAATGCCCCACCAGCCAGATCGACTGATACCGGTCGCTCAGATCGTCCAGCGTGCGCTGTACCTGCTGCTCCCATTTCGTCATGGAGGTATTGGAAAAATCGCTCACCTCGCCGCCGTGACCGTCAAGCAACAGATTGACCACCGACCACGTTGGCGGCAGGCGGTCGATCAACTCGGTAAAATGATCGGGAGAGCCGACGATACCGTGCACGCACAGCACCACCGTATCAGCACCGGTAATTTCGCGAACTAACGCTTGATGCGCCATAGCCGTACCCCCTCTTTTTATTTTATTGTATCATAGGTGGCATCACATTGCAACTACGCAAAAAGAAGCAGGAGACGTCCTCCTGCTTCTTTTTCATGATTTTCGGAAGCTACCGAGCACAGCCATTACGATGATCACCAGCAGCAACACCGGTACGGCTGCAAACAGATATAACCACAGCTCGCCGCCGAGCATGCCGATCATAGACGCGTTGTGTTCATCCGCATACACAGCCAAATGATAATACGCGCCGCCCCACGAAACCAGCGACACAGCCGCCAGCAATGCCGTCACGATCGGCGGCAAGCGCTTAATAATAAACGTCATCATAAAAAACCTCGTCCTCGTACTCCGTCGCTTCCAGGCTATCCGCCACCGAATAACCCATGGTGTAGTAGGTATAGATCTGCGTGCAGCGCTCGGTGAGCTCGTTGCCGATACCGGCCTCCTGCAACGCCGCGGTTGCTCTGGCTTGCGGTAGCGTGAAGCTGAACAGCGTCGGCTCTTCACGGTCGGCCGCCATCAGATACAGCGATGCCGCCACCGCGGAATAGTCATCGTCATCCCGCAGGTCGTTCTCGCTGAAGGTGGCGATATTGGTCCCGTTTTGCCGGTCCATCTGCTGCGCTAACCGCACCAGATGAGGAATGGCCGCGTCGCCCAGCTCCTCCATCGCTTCTAGATCGACCGATTCCAGCGTACCGTTCAAATAGCGATCGACGTTATACGACGCGATCATGCCGTCCACACCGACCAGCGACAAACCGGCAAACATGGTCACGCACACCGCCGCCGACACGGCGATCAGCTTGAGCTTTTGCGCAAACTGACGAACGATCACCAACACGAAAACCGCCGCCAATATCAGCATAAACCACGTGGCATACACACGCTTCGGGGTAAGGCCGTAGCAATCAATGTACATCACCATTTTGGCAATCGCGGTGGCGATCAACACCAGCGTAAACACCGCGAACACCAGCGAAAGTACCTTCAGCAGCACCGGCGGACGATTGTCCCGACGGCGCATAAACAGCGATACCACCGCCAGCGCAATTAGATTGATGACCGATACGGCGCATAGCTGGAAGAAGCCTTCGCGCGCATATTCCGCATAGTTGAACTCCTGCGGCAGTACGCCCAAAAAGCCGGAGATATAGTATTGCCATTGCGAAATGAAGAAAATGACGTACAGCGACAAAATGGGCAATACCGCGCACACCGCCGTCACCGCGGGCACCACACGCACCTTGGCCGACACCGCGCGGCAGCTTTCTGCCGTCAGCGTTTTTTCGCAACGACGGTCGGCGGAGGAAACAAACGCCCCAAACAAATACATACCCACCGGAATGCCGAGAAGCAAACTGCCGATATGCGACAGGATCTCAACAAGATCAAACGAAAAGATATTCTCCAGCAGCTTGGTGAACGCCGCATCGTACGACAGCAGTAACGCGACGATCAGCGTGGGAACAAACGCCACCGCCACGCCAACGATTATACGCAGCAATACCTTACCGGCGCTTTTGAGCTTGCCGGTGGCGATGGCGCGGAACAGCTCTCCAAACGCCGCAAACGGCATCAGCACCAGCGCTTTGAAGAAATCTGCCGGCAACAGATCGGAAAAGCCCTGCTCCAGCGTGTTGCCGCCGGCCGCATACAGCAGATACATCAGCGTTGCCAGCGCGTACAGATACGCCAACGTGTGGATCATCGGCACCGCACAAAACAGCAACGACGAGGAAATAGCCACCGCCGATATCGCCGCCAACAGCGGCATCCACCCCAGTCGCATGCCACGCTTCCACAGCATCAACAGCGCACCGGCATATAACAGCAAAATAAACAGAAACCCACCCAGCGGATGGGCAACGACCGGCACCACCCGGCAAAACAGATACCCCAGCAGCAAGCACACCCATGCCGCCACGCTTTCCAGCGGTGTAAACTGCCGTTTTTCAGGGACAGTCGTCGCCACCGTCGTTTGCAACGTTTCATTCATAGAAGGTCACTCCTCCTGCTCGCCCTCGGCGTATTCCAGAATATCCTCTACCCGGCACTCCAATGCCCGGCAAATGGCATCCAACGTGGAAAAGCGAATCGCCTTGGCTTTATTGTTTTTCAAAATCGACAAATTGGCCAGCGTGATACCCACCTTATCCGACAGCTCATTTAAAGACATTTTGCGCTTGGCCATCATCACATCCAGATTGATCTTGATCATCGCGCATCACCTCAGACCGTAAAATCGTTTTCTTCCTTGATGGCTGTTGCCTGTTCGATCACGTTTTTGACCACACGCAAGCACAACCCCAAAAACACCGCGGCCACCGCCGCCAACAGCGAAAGCTGAAACCAGATGCCCAGCACGGCAAACCACATACCCAGTGCAAAACAGCACCACGATATCCCACGGATGCGTGCAACGCTGCCGCCGGAAAAGACTTTGTCATCCTTCACGTGCACCAGCAACGAGACCAACAGCACGTCAGCCAGCGCCATGGTCGCTACGATCAGATATCCGAACACCAACAGCGGTGTCGCCTGCGCCTCTATGAGCGACGGAATAACCCCGCTGGTGTTAGCGAAGGTCACCAGCGGCGGCACGATCTGCGGCAGCAGCACCGCACAACCCACCAGCAACAGCATAAACACCACCGCCAGAATAAGCGACAGCGTCACCGAACGTTTTTTGGAAATTTTCAACATGGAAGATCCCTCCTGTCGCTTCCATCATACACCGCATATTGCCGTTTGTCAATATATTTTTATTGTTTTTCGATAAATTTATACGCACAGAAATCCGGTGGCCTGCCTATCTAATGGAAATAAGAGAATTTGTCATTCCGAGGAGGGCATAGTCCGACGTGAGCATCCGTTCTTCCAAGAGTTACGGATCGCCACGGTCGCTACGCTTCCTCGCCATGACTTCTGACTTAATACCATGACGGGGCAAACCACCGGGTGTTTCGTTATGATTTAGAGCGACTACACAATTATCGTAGGTAACGCCAAAGCCGTGCCAAAAAACAGGAATTTCGTATCAATGCTCCTCCCAATCCAGACTTCTGCCAACAGCCTTGTGCCAACCGCGCTTCAACCGTTCACGGGTCTCTTCGTCCATCGCGCTTTCAAACACGGTGTCTACGTGCCACAAGCGGCGAAGCTCGTCCGTATCCTTCCACACACCGACAGCCAGACCGGCCAGATACGCCGCGCCAAGCGCCGTCGTCTCACGGACGGTCGGACGGCAGACCGCACGCCCCAGCATATCCGCCTGAAATTGCATGAGAAAGCCATCGCGGCTGGCACCGCCGTCTACCTTCAGCTCGCCAAGCGGACGACCGGCGTCCTGCTCCATGGCATCCACCAAGTCTATCGTCTGATACGCAATGGATTCCTGCGCGGCGCGAATAATGTGTTCCGGCTTCGTTCCGCGCGTCAACCCCACCAGCGCACCGCGGGCATACATATCCCAATGCGGCGCCCCCAGACCGGTAAACGCCGGCACGAGATATACACCGCCGGTATCCGGCACTTTTTGCGCAAAATATTCCGCATCGCGCGATTCACGGATAAACCGTAACTCATCACGCAGCCATTGAATGACCGCACCGCCCACGAAGATCGAACCCTCCAGCGCATACTGCACCCGGCCGTTTAACCCAACCGCAATGGTGGTGACCAGTCCGTGTTGCGATTCCACCGCTTCACTGCCGGTGTTCATCAGCAGAAAGCAGCCGGTGCCGTAGGTGTTTTTGGCATCACCGGCCTCAAAACAGCATTGCCCAAACAACGCCGCCTGCTGGTCGCCGGCAATACCGGCAATCGGCACCTCCACGCCACGGATGTTGCAGGTACCGTATACCGCTGAGCTGTCCTTCACCGCCGGCAGCATGGACGCCGGAATATCCAGCGCCTGCAGCAGCGTATCGTCCCAACAAAGCTTATGGATATCGTACAGCATGGTGCGGGATGCGTTGGTGTAGTCGGTCACGTGGACCGCCCCCTCCGTCAGCTTCCACACCAGCCAGCTATCCACCGTTCCAAACAGCAGCTCACCACGCATAGCCTTTTCGCGCGCACCTTCCACGTTATCCAAAATCCACTTGATCTTGGTACCGGAGAAATACGCATCCGGCACCAGGCCGGTGGTCTTCTTGATATACGGTGCCAACCCATCCGCTACCAGCTTATCACAGATATCAGCGGTTCGTCGGCATTGCCACACGATGGCGTTATACACCGGACGGCCGGTAGTCTTATCCCACACCACGGTGGTCTCACGCTGGTTGGTGATACCGATGGCGGCGATATCCCGCGGATCGACATCCGCCTGCGCCACCACCTCCATCATGGTGCTGTACACGCTGGCATAAATCTCCTGCGGATCGTGCTCCACCCAGCCGGAACGGGGGTATATCTGCGTGAACTCACGCTGGGCAACCGCTACGATGTTTTGGGCATCGTCAAACAGTATCGCCCGACTGCTGGTCGTGCCCTGATCGAGGGCTAACAGATAACGGCTCATAAAACTGCCTCCTCACAAATGGATCGCAGCCTTCAACTGCTCGGAAATCGGGGCAAATTCCTCCGGCGTGACCTTGGCCACCCGGCGGTCGTAGGTCAACAGACCGTTGGTCTCGTCCTCTACGTCAGATACCTGTGTATACACCGCCGCGCAAAGCCCCTGCGGGATCATCGGCAGGATATGCTCGGTATACAACCGGCACAGCGCCGCCGTGAAATCCTTTTGGTCGTCGTATTTGCTGTAACCATAGGTTTTTTCGGTATTGAATACGTGCCCTTCCGGCTTCCACGAATACCCGCCGAACTCCGACAGCACAAACGGCTTGGTGCTGGGTGTGACCTCCAGCTTGCTGAAGTAGATGTGACGGCTTTCCACGTCCGTCTCGCCGCCGAGAAACCAGCCCGAGGTGCTGTCGATAAACCGGCTGTGGTCCAGCTCGCGCAGAGAGCGGTATATCGCCGTGCTGTCAAACTGTCCCCAGCCCTCGTTAAAGATGGTCCAGTAGCACACCGACGGATGATTGTACAGCTGGCGCACGGTTTTTTCCATGCCGCGGATAAACGCTTCGCGCGTGGTCTCATCCGCATGCATACGGCGGTCATCCCGATGGATAAACCCAACCGTCGGCAACACGGTGTCGCGGATATAACGGTAATCACCGTTGTTGACCATGTCCTGAAACACGACCATGCCCAGCCGGTCGCACTCGTAGTAAAACAGCTCCGGCTCCACCTTGATGTGCTTGCGCAACATATTGAAGCCCAGCGCCTTCATGGCACGGATATCCAGCGAAAACAGCTCCGGCACCGCCGGCGTGAATAAACCGTCGCTCCAGTAACCTTGATCGAGCAACCCGTGGAAGAAGTACGGCTCACCGTTTAAGCACAACCGCGGCAGACCGTCCACCTCGCGGATATCCAGCGTGCGCAGCGCAAAATACGATTTGACAGTATCCTCCCCGGCAGTCAGCGTAAACGGGTAGAGCTGCGGATGCTCCGGCGACCACGGCTGCGGTGACGGCACCTCCACGTGTGCCACACCGTCCACCACCTCGGCAGATAACGTCCCCTCCGGCGTGCGCACCACCACGCGACCGTTGGTCACACCCTCTGCCGCAATGGTCGCGCTGTGCAGATCGGTGTCGATCTTCAACGACCGCACGTAGGTTTCCGGCACGCTTTCCAACCATACCGTCTGCCAGATACCCGATACCGGCGTATACCACATACCGCCGCGTTTATAGCATTGCTTGCCGTATGGCAGCACCAGATCGCCCAAGCGATCCTCCACCCGAACGGTCAGCTCATTTTCCGGTTGCAGCAGCGAGGTGATGTCCATCGAAAACGCATCGTAGCCGCCGATATGCTCACCGGCCTTACGACCGTTAACATATACCTCTGCGATCTGATCCACCGCGCCGAAATGCAACAGCACACGGGCTTGCATGAAATCCGTCGGCAACGTGAAGCTGCGGCGATACCAGCGCACGTCGCTGTCACCATATACCTCGTCGATGCCCGACAGCAGCGATTCCGGCGCAAACGGCACACGGATGGTGCGATCATACGTCATTGGTTGCTCGCCAGTGGTGACCGCAAAATCCCACTCACCGTTTAAACACAAAAACGAATCGCGCATCAACTGCGGACGCGGATAGACATCCCACGGCGTGCCGGTCAGTCTTTCGCCTTCATACGTATATAACTTATTCATGTCGCTTCTCCTTTACAGAGATCGTTTTACGAAATTCAGTATAGCAGTTTTTGCGCAAATAATCAAGTAGGGCAGGACGAAACGTCCTGCCCTACTGTGTGTAATAGAAGTCAGTCGGCGATCTGCGAAACGATGCGCTCAATGGTAAACTCACTGCCATCGGCCGAAACCGTGGCCAGCGTGCCGCCCATTTCCTTCGGGAAATCGCAATACTCACCGGTTTTCAGTCCCATTGTCCAGCGAATACCGGCATAATGGAAGCTGGTATTGATGACGTGCTGGTGACCGCAGAACACACCATCCGCACCGATCTTCTGCAGTGTCGGCAACAGATACCGGTCGTTGATCGTGGTGCCCCAGCCACCGCCTTTATAGCCACTGTCGCCGCTGTTGGCAGCTACGTCTTCGCCGATGGTGTATTTGATAGCCGAGCTGTCCTCGGCAATCTGATAACCGTTGGCCACCGCACCTTTCAGGAACTCACCCGACGGAATGTGGTAGCACACAAACGACGGAATCGTGTGGCCGGCCAACTGGTTAGTACGCATACCCATAGCATACATCCAGTTGATCTGCGCCGTAGTAAACCCGAGGAAGGTATGCCGCGTACCGCCTGCCGAAACCGTGACCGTCTGATCGGGATCATCAGTCAGGGTGCAGTAATTGGAGTCGAGCATATAGATAGTACGCACCAGCTCGCCGTTTTGTGCCAGCGCGATGGTGTAGTTACCGTTACCGCCAATGTTGTGACGCTGGTTGAACAGGCAATAGGTAGCATCCTCCAGCCATCCGCATTGCATAGCAATCGTCGTACGCACACCGTCGACGCCCTCGTTATCGTGGTTGCCGAAGATCGGTGCCCACGGGATCTGCAAGCTCTCCATATGCGCGATCAACGTCTGCAGACACCAACCATCACCGTCAAACTCGCCGTAGTTGAGGTCGCCGGTAATCAGAATGATATCCGGGTCGGCTGCTTCCACCGCCGCATCCAGGCAGTTAAACAGCAGCTCGTCGATTTTATCCTGCGTCCACTTGGCTACCTCTTCAGCCGACAAACGGCCGGATTCATCCTGCGCGCTGTCGATGATCTGGGTATCCGACAGTTGCAGCACGCGCAGCTCGCGGTTGCCGTTGAAATCGAACACGTAGTCGAAACCGTAATCGTCATAGGTAGAAGCCAGCGGCGTATAACCGCTATTGCTGTCCGACACGCCAAAGACCGTCGTGCCGTTCTCGGTTGCCGCTAACGACGTGATATAGGTGCCCGAACCGGTCTGACCGAGGATCTCCGTCGGCAGTTCGTCGTCCGTCTTGGTCGGCTTATCACCGAGGATCTCGTACCGGATGGCACTTTCCTCCATCGTATCGGCGGCAGACGCAGCGGCGCTTTTTTCTTCGTTACGCCGCTTTATGACCGCATCGCGGACGTCCACCACGTTATCCAGGTTGAGGTCACCGTCGCGGCAAACGCCCACACTCTGCGTGAAGGTCACGCCGCCAATGCTGTGCTGCACAGTGTAGTCACCCGGCTTGGTGATAACAGTCTCGCCACCGTCCGAGCGCGTTTCCAACACCGCGTATTCATCGGCATCCAAGTTATACGTAAGCGCCTTCAACTCGATCGGCTGCACGGCGGTGGACGTCACCGCCCACACCGGATCGGCCTCCGCACCGTTGAAGGTGAACACGTGCGTAGCAAAACGCACGGTGTAGCCGTCTACATCGAAGCGGCCGCTGATAATGACCGTATCACCGATCTCCGGCGTCACCTTCGAATCGTTAAGGCAGACGTAATACTGCGACGCGGTAATCTTTTTCACGTACACACGCGTTTTGATACCGTTTAAGAACACACCGCTTTCCGGCTCGTCCGCCGCATAGATCGGCGTCGTCCAATTGCCGTCTGCCGGCATCGAATCGGTAGAACTCAGATAAAACCCGTTTTGCTTGTTATCGGTAATGTAGCCCAGGCTCACGTCGGTACCGCAATCTTGCACGTACCGGTCGAGGTACACGCCAAACGCATTGATATAGGCGGTCGCATCAGCCGACATCGGCAGGCTGATATCGCCGGAAACAGCCGTTCCGGCATGCACAGTGACCGTCCACGCATCCGCTGCCGGCACGCTGGCCGCCGGAACGACCAGCTTAAGAGCACCGGTATCCGTCTTGGTCAACGTTGCCGCCGTAGCCGTACCGCCGTTCACGCTGGCGGTCAGACCGGAATATGCCGACGTACCGTTCATCTCGCCCGGCAAGCCGGCCGACGGCGTCAGCCACAGCTCGTAATCACCCGACGCCGTATAGCCGGAGTGTTCATCCACCGCCGTAAAGGTAAATTCCTTCGGCGTGTTATCGATCACCTGCACCCACGTGCCGGCCGATTCGCTGTAACGGAGAACGATGTCCTCCATCAGCCGGATACCCACCGACGTGTCTCCGGTATTCTGCGCCTTGCCGGCCTTGATGGTAATGGTATCACCGTCATTCGCCGTCGTGCCGGAGCCCCACAGAATGAGCATCAGATAGCTGCTGTTTTTATACAACTGGCGGTCAACGCCGGCCGTAATACCACTGACCTCAACAGTCAAACCGTTATAAAATCCGCTGCCGGGAAGGGTGGCCGACGGTACCAGATTGATGCGCCAATGCCCGTTGCCGGTACCGGCACTTGCCACACCGTTAGACGTAATTTCGGTATAGGTCACCACGCCACCCATAACGAACGTACCTTGATCGGCATCGTACGTCAGCACGCATTCTTCGGTGATCCGCACACCGACGGAAGCATCCGTCAGGTTGATCATGTCACACGCCTTGATCGTGACCGTAGAGCCGTGCGCCGGTGCGTCCGTTCCGGAGCCATTCAGCACCAGCAGCAGATAGCCGCTATCGGAATACACACGCGGATCGGTGGCGGTCAGGCCGTTCAGCTCCACGTCCCAATCCTTGTACTCGTGGAACGCCGCGCCGTTGACGGTTGGCATCGCCGTGCTCATTTGCAGCCAGAAACGCCAATGACCGCTGTCCGTGTTGGCTCTGAATACGGCAGCCACCGCGGACTCGGTGTAGTCGACCTCCGTATACTGCGCCCACGTACCGCTGGCAGCATCATAACGGATCGTAAAATCCTTGCTAAACCGGATACCAAGCGAGGAATCGTTACTGCTGGTCGCTGAACCGGCCTTCAACGTAATGGTGGCTCCATCCGGCGCCGTCGTACCACTACCCCACAAAATCAACATCAGATAACCGCTGTTATTATAAACCTCTCTGGCAGTAGCGGTAATGCCGGTCACCTCTACCTCCAAACCGGTATAAAAGCCGGTGGCCGGCAGCGCTTCGGATACGTTGAGATTGATGCGCCAATGGTCTCCAGACACGTACGCATTGGCAAACGACGTCACTTCCATATCGGTATACGCCGTCTCGATCTGCAGCTCCCACACGGCGGCCGCAGCGTTATAACAGAACGTGTAATCCTGCGGAATGGTGATACCCAGCGAGGAATCGTTGTCGCTGGTCGCCGAGCCGGCTTTCAGCGTAACGGTCGCTCCGTCAGGCGCCGTCGTACCGCTGCCCCACAGAATGAGCATAATATAACCGCTGCTGTTGTACACTTGTCTGGCGGTGGCGGTAATGCCGGTTACTTCTACCGTCAAACCGGTATAAAAACCGGAAGCCGGCAACGTACCCGTCGAATTCAAGACAATACGCCAATGACCGCTGCCGGTGCCGGCGCTTGCCACACCGGTGATCGGCATCTCCGTATAGGTTACCTCTGCCGCTACCGGCAGGCAAAACAGGCCCAGCAGCAACGCCACAGCCAGCATCACAGAAAACACACGGAAACGCATACGCATAATATCGTGCTCCTTTCATAAAAAAAACGGCATTTTCCTACTTTTATTGTACAAATTTCACGGTACGAAAAGCAAGCACTTTTTTACGTAGGTTAACACTTTTTTATGAATTTTATTGCACTATTGGGCAAAATTTGTATAAAAAAAGGTCTGCATTTACCATGCAGACCCTTTTAATTTCACCGTGTTTTTACTTTTCCTGCTGTGATTTTTTGATCATGCCAAACTGCGGTAGCAGCACCGCCAACAAGATCACAGCCACCGCCAACGCCGCCAAAAAGATATTGGCATTGGGGATAAACGAAGTCGTGCCATCGCTGTTTGTCAGCGTTTCGGCATCCTTCAGCACGGTCGAACCGATGACCGGACCGATGATGCCGGGAATCAGCACCTGCCCCACAATGCGCAGGCCCTGGAACATGCCGGCTTTACCCTTGGGGGTACAATCGCGGATCATAGCACCAAACACCGCCATGCCGGAGAGATAACCGCACATCATGAGCAACGAGCCGATAAACACCGGCACGGTCGAACGGAACAAATACAGCACGATATAGCCGGCGGCCAGCATCCCAAGTGCCGGCAGCACCGACCGCTGATAGCCCAGCCGGTCGTACACCCGGCCGTACAATGCCGTCACCACCGACGCTAAAATGATAGCCGGTGCCATGATCAGCACGTAATCGCTCATGCCAAGCGATACCTCGTAATACAAAATGAGGTACGGCATATACGTTTGAATGGAGATGCCAAATACCGCAAACGCCAACAGCGTGACGTATAGCAGACGGTTATCCTTCATCACCGACGGACGGAAGCCGTAAAAGATGTTGCGGAAATAGTGCTCATTTTCCGGATGCTTCATCGGCACCTCGTGGATGAGGAAAAAGCCCAGCACACCGATGATCAGCACCACCGCGCCGATGATGAGGAAAATGGCGGTCCAGCTTTCGCTTTTATCCAGATCAAACGCCATAAAGCCGCCGAACACCACCAGAATCGCCATCAGCGGCATCATGGCATTGACACCCTCGGCAGCGCCGCGGCCGGATTCGTCGGTGGAATCGGTCAGCCATGCGTTAAACGCCGCGTCGTTGGCAGCCGAGCCGAAGAAGGTCATCACGCAATCCATGATAATGACGATGGACACACCGGCCGATGCGACCGCCGCCGCCGAAAACCACAGCGACAGAATATCCGCACGGATAAACGCAAAGCTCATAATGGATACGCCCCACGCGATATAGCCGCCACAGATGAACAGCTTGCGCCGTCCCACCTTGTCCGACAGCGCGCCAATGAGAATGGTTGTCAGCGTTGCCGCCACCGACGAGGCCGCCACCATGGCAGAGATCGCCTCGGCACTGGCGTTGAACATTTTGTAGACGAATACGTTGAAATACATATTTTCCACGACCCATGCGACTTGACCGATCAGGCTGAAGATGATCAGCGCCGGCCAAAAGCGTGGCGGATACAGCGATTTCTTCATAAGCTCCTCCAAAAGCAAAAAGGGCGGCACGTGAGGCTCGCCCTTTTTTATAATCCTTAATAAACCCCCGGGAACCACTCCGGCAGGTTGCTGGTGATCAGATCCGTCTCATCGTTATCCGGATCATACGTCAGCAGCTGCAGCTGCGGCGCATCGTAAGCTTTCATGCTGGCAATCCCCTCTCTTCTGTATTGTTTTTATTGTATACCATTTCAAGACGATTGTCAAGTCTGCACAATGCACGATTACTCGTGCGTTTTTGACACGCTTTTCAGCGCCTTGCTTATCCGCGCAGCGTCAGCAGCTCGTAGCGGTCGACGTACGCTTCGCTATGGCCGTCCTTCCACGTGCCGCGCAGCTCGAACAAGCTTGGGGAAATATACCCGCGCGCACCCGAAACCGGGTGATGCGGCCCCAGCAGATTGCGATTGCTGACAATATAGGTCACTTCAATTTGGTTATCCCCTGCCACCGCATACGGCGAGATATCCACGCGGTTTGTGAACAACAGCTTTCCGGCATCATGCCCATTGACGCGCACGTACGCAACCGGCCAGTTACCGTCCACCTGCAGCTGTACCGTCGGATCAGCCAGCGTTACCGTCTGTGTCAAGGTCAGCTTACCGGCAAAGAACGGTAAGCCCTCGGTGACCGGTTCGGTCACCGCTGTAGGGGCAACGTCCAGATAAAAGTGATCGCCGTACACGTAGCCTTCACCGGCATCGGTGTAGCCGGTGGCGGTATACACGCCGAAATCGCCGTACAGATACACCGGCTCGATCTCGCTGTCGTACACGATCTTATTGCGCAGGCTTTCGGTGACGTTTTCGCCAAACAGCGCAAAATAGACGTCCTCGTTTTCGTGCCAATGCAGCTTATACGTAAATTCGTTCACGCCCTCCTGCACCAAGGCGGTGACGTCCGCGGTGAGGAATTGCGGCTCGGACGGCAGATGGCCGGTGAAGGCGATCGGCTGCCCGTTAAAGCGATACTCCGGTGCGGCGCACTTTTCGGCACACAGCACCAGCTTGCGCGGACGGTGACGGATATCGGCGGTAAACTTAAACCAAATATCCCCCTCGTAGCGGTGCTCCAGCAGCTTCTGGAACATGCCGATGCACGGCATCGGCGCAGAATACTGCACACCGTCGGTGGAGTAGCTCACGTAATCAACGATAAAGCTGTTTTGCTCAAACGATACCGTTGCCGGGGCTTTCGGCAGCGTGACGGTCGGCAGCTCCTTCTGTTCGGGTGCCGGTCGGTCGCACGGAAACAGCACCGCCGATTCGCCCGGCCGGAGCGTGACCGTCATGCCGACCGCATCGGTCTGCAGCGTCAGCAGATCCAAGCGCACAAAAGAGCGCACGTTCTCCGCGAGCTGCAGCGTTTGCGTATACGTCTCGCTCTTCGAGGCGTTCTGAATAAACACAAACGGCGTATCGCCCAGCACACGGTAGGTCTGGTACAGCTCGGTATCGCGGTCCAGCATGCGGCAAGGCTGTGCCGCCAGCAATTCCTCAAAGGTGACGTTGCTCTGCAGCCAACCGTAATCCGCCGGCGTCGCCTCGATATACGAAGGGACGTCTCCGAGCATCAGCACCTTACCGCCACCCTGCACGTATTGCCGCAGCAGCGCTTCGGTGGATGCGTCCATCGTCACGATATGCGGTAGCACGAGATAATCGTAGACGCAGCAGCCGCAGCCGATGCGGTCACCTTCCACAAAACCGTGTCGCGCCAGCACCGTTTCATCCAGAAAATGATAGTTGACACCAGCCGCCGACAGCATCCGGCAGGACTCCTGCAGATGACGGTCTAACGCACCGATGCCGTTATCCGGCGCATAGCGCTGATAATCAAAATACGCGCTGCGCAGCGGGTGCAGCATAGCGACGTTGACCGGCTCGGTGCTCTCCGCAATGAGATAGCTCAACCGCTTGACGTAGCGGTTAAACGCCGCAAACTCCGCCGGCACCCAAGGGTTGAACGCCGAAAAATGTGCCGGATGGTCGCGCTTGCGCTGGCCGCATTCCTCCACCGGGAACAAATGCTGGCACAGCAGATTAACACCGGCCACAAACTGAAAATCCACAATCCGCTTGAGCTCCAGCGGCGTGACCTGCCAACCGCAGCAGCCAAACGATTCGGTAAGAATACGCTTTTTGCCGGTCTGCGCCGCGATGCTCACGACCTGCCGTTGGGACAGCTCGTTGTTGGTGTCGCGCGCTAACCAGTCGATGCCGGGAATATGCTCGAACTCATAAAACGGCATCACACCGCCGCCGCACATCAGCTGCCAGGCGACGGTTGCCTCCTCCACGTAATGGCCGGTCAGCTCCATGCCGTTTTGCTCGCACCAGCCGTACACCTGCTGCGCAAAGCTTTCCAGCATCAGCTTCTGCATACCGTACCAATAGCGGTAACGGAATGCACGGTAGCCTTCCTTTTCCACCACTAACAGCCCAAGACCGTCCAGAATATCCTCGTCAAATTGCTCGCGATAGTAGACCGCCATCTGTTCGGTATACGGCAGGTGACCACGGTAATATTGCGGCTCATCGGTGAACACACCGCGCAGCTTGCCACGCAGATCGCCACCGAAATACGCTTTATACTTTTCGTGCGTCAGCTCCAAAAACCGACGCACAACGTCCGGGTTTAAGATATCCGCCGTGTCAACCGACGTACGGATGTACAGATTGAGATATTCCGCACCGTCCTCTGCAGAGGATACACGCACCAACCGCTGTGCATCCATGCGATAAGAGACGGTGGCCTCCGCATCGAACGCACCAACCGTATGCAGGATGTATTTGTCGCGGTCGGCTTCGTTCTCCAGCAGCTTGCCGCCGGCGAAGCCGCTGGGATAGCCGTTTTCATCATACAGCCACGAATCCATCCCCACCGCTTTGCCGTGTTCCACGCAGGCTTCCACACAACGCATCCACTCGTCCGACAGATACTCCGTCTTGAGCCCTTCACGCGCATGCATAAAGTAGCCGCCCATTTCCCACGCCTTCATGTCGTCGATCTGCTCGCACAGACGGTCTTTCTCCAGTTTGGTATTCCACGACCAGAACGGAACGGATTTATAGTCATCCAACGGTTTCTGCAACTGCTGCACAATGGCTTGCAGGTCCATAGCTATCCTCTCCTTATTTCACAAACGGAACGATCAGGCAGCCCTCTCCCGGCTGCAGCTCCATGGTGAACACACCGTTTTCCACCGGCCGAACGTCGCCCGATAGCTTGGCGGCAGTACCGTATACCGCCGCCTGCTTCATATTCGGTAATTGCAGTGTGACCGACGTACCCTCTTCGCGCTCAAGCGAGCCATGGTCGTAGAAGTCCACCACGTAGTACGCCTCGTTGCCGGCCTTGTCGCGAAACAGCGAAACCAACGCACGGTTGCCCGCCGTTGCACCGGTTGCCACCACACAATCGCTGAAATCCGGCTCCTTCTTGTTCAATACGGAATACGCACCGGTTTGGTAATCCATCTCGCTCCCCGACAGCACCTTGGTGGAGACGTAGTCGTAATGCAGCAACGCATCCTCCATAGCCGCTACCTCGGCGTTGACCTCCTGTGCATAGCCGTAAAACGGCGACGGCGTATCGTCCCGCATCACCAAGCCCTGCTCATAGCCGCTGGTGGCCGTGCCGGCGGTGTCGTACAGATAATACGAATACGCCGAGGCGCCAAAGCAAAGTGCCACCTGCACCTGCAACCGCAAATCCGCGGCTGTCTGCTCATAATAATTTCCGTTTTCATGCAGGCAGGATTGTACGTAATAGTGAATATCGGCGTCGTAGGTTTTGGCCGCCTCCGCCACTTTTTGAAAATTCTGCAACCACCACAATTCCGTGCCACTCTGATACGGATAGTAGTCCACGCTGATGAGCTTCGGGCCATTCTGCTTGGACAAAAACTCTTCGCCGTACCGCTGCAGATACTCGTCGTAGGTGTTGGTCTTCAGCACCTCCGCAGCGCTGGCATACATCGGGTACAGATTGCAGAAATACGGAGCGTTCGGGAACGCCTGCTCAGCGGCGGCAATATGCTTTGCGCGATCGGCGATCTTATCGGCCGATGGCTCGTCGCCGGAAAAGACCCCCACGATGGTATCGGTATAATCGCCGTAGTTCAGCGCGTGATCGGTGTATACGTTGGTATCTCGCCCGATGCTTTCAAACAGATAGCTGCCCTCCGACAAAATGACCGACAGCCCCAGCTTTTTGGCCAGCTCCAGCGACTTGTCCGTCTGCGTTTTGTCGGTAAAGCCGTTCGGCGTGCCGATGTAGTAACCCTCCCGCTGGGTGCGGTCGAGCAACGTCGCCGCGTCACTGTTCCAAAAATCGTTCAGCTGCCAGAAATTGTGGTTGACCAGCGTGAGCGTGTTGAGCCCCGCATCCTTATATTGCTGATAATTCTCCTCCGTGGGCTCGGGACACCACCACGCCGAACGGATAACGGTGGCATCCTCAAACACCGGCAGCGTCTGATTGACCGGCACGCCACAAGCCGACAAAGAAAAGGTGAAAAAACAGATCATTAGCATACACAATAATTTTTTCATTTTGTGCCTTCCTTTAATGTTTTACAAGAGGCGATCAACAGTCGCCTAATGCGACCGCAAAGATTTCTGTGGTTTTTATAGATTTCTTCATCAATCGCGTTCGTATTGAACAACAAACGCAACCATCCTTCGGTTTCGCTACATTCTTTGAGAGCTATTTCAAATTTTGAAAGCATATCAGCTTTACTCTGTCCATAATTTGCTTCACGGATATTTGCATAAATGCTACTTGAACTTTTACGAATTTGGAAAAGAGTGTTAGAAGGTGCTTTTATGCTCTGACAAAGCAATTCTATTTCTGTTGCAAGCTGTTCAGAATATATCAGCAAATAGTTTTTAGACATATAACCACTCCTTTCGAGAGAATTGTACTACTTTTCCGCAAACAAATCAAGGCGAAGCCTTGTATATCATCCGCAGC